>JAJTDQ010000127.1 GCA_021300505.1 Cryomorphaceae bacterium | reverse complement strand
AAAAGCAAGGACATCTTCACGAACTAAAAGATATTCTTGTTGAGATCTCCTACTTGCACAATACCTTGCTGAATCTGTTGAAGGATGAGAAATACGCGGGGCTTTATGCAGCTGCCGAACCAATCATCGAGGAATTCAAGCAACGCTCCAACCTCAAGGACAAAAACAACATTGAAGTTGCCTTCCAAGCGCTTTACATGAAGTTGCTTTTGCGTTTACAGAAAAAGGAAATCAGTGCAGAATCCGAACATGCCTTCGATACAATGCGGATTTTGTTGGCTTACATCGCTGTGAAGTACCGCGAAATGCAAAATGGTGAGCTCAATACTTTCGGGACAAATTAAATCAATATTCCTTTATTTTTCTGGTTTCTCCTCTTTCGTAAAAATCTTCCCAGGATTCAAAATTCCTTTTGGTTCGAACACATCTTTGATTTGACGCATCAATTGTAAATAATTAGACAATTTGACATTGTTCTCCGATGTAAGAACATGAATGGCTATTTTAATCTTTTGTAAATTGTCTTGGTTTTATCTCCTTCTTTCTCAAACAAACCGCTTTCAATTCCTTGTTTCAGATCCCGACTGGCCGTTGCTGTGGATATCTCTTTGAAGACACCCATATAATCTTTCCGAGTGAACTCAGATTTACATATTTCAGAAAAATAGCTTAAGCGATCTTCTGCGGACATCACTCGCCCTTTGAAATCAAGCATCGTATGTAACGAATCATCAACCACCTTCAGCATATACTCAATAAAAGGGGTTGAACTACCTGATTTGTCACTTTGTGAAAGCGCTTGATAGTATTCACTTTGGGTTTTATGAATGATGTTTTCGAAAGGAATGAATTCAAAGACAGGATATGCTTTCATTAAAATCAACGTTTGCCATAATCTTCCCATTCTTCCGTTCCCATCAATGAAGGGATGAATGAACTCCATTTCATAATGAAATACACAGCTTTTTATTAGAGGTATTTCTTTTGATGTTTTGAGATAATCAAATAGATCATTCATCAAATGCGGCACATTCTCCGCTGGCGGAGCCAAATGAGCAATCCGATTACCGGCCATAATCCCAACCCCTTTGTTGCGGTATTTTCCATGATCTTTCACTAAACCATTCATCATTATTTCGTGAGCTTTCAAGAATGATTTTGAAGCTGTTGGATTGAATGACTTCAGTTCTTCATACACTTTTAAAGCGTTCAAAACCTCCTTTACATCTTTCTCTGGACCAATGATTCGTTTGTTCTCAATGAGAGCGGTGATTTGTTCTTCGGTGAGTGTATTTCCTTCAATACTCAATGAAGAATGTATTGTCTTAATGCGGTTTTCTTTTCTGAGTTTAGGTGACGGCTTATCGAGAAACTTCGCGTTGATTTGTCCTACTTTTTCTGAAATAGAAACGATGAGCTTTAAAATTTCAGGAGTAATTAAATATGGAGGATTCATGCCTTGATACTATCATTTGATACTATCAAAGATATAATAAATTTGCGGACTGGCTACTTTAGTCTTTATTTCAAATCGCTGATACTTTGGTAAAAATCTTCCCTGGATTCAAAATTCCTTTCGGGTCGAACACATCTTTGATTTGACGCATCAATTGCAAGGTGATTTCTGGAAAGGCAATATCCATATAGGGTTGTTGAACGAGTCCAATGCCATGTTCTCCGGATAATGTTCCACCAAGCGCAACGACTTCAGTAAACAAAGCACGAATAGCCACAGGTAAGTCCGTTTCCCATTGTTCATCGGTCAGATCGCCTTTGATGATGTTGACATGCAAATTTCCATCCCCCGCGTGACCATAACACACGGAATGCAATCCATATTGACGACAAATTCGCTTCACCGCGGACAAAAGTGCTGGCAATTCATAGCGAGGGACAACCGTATCTTCTTCTTTGTAGATGGACTGCGATTTCACTGCCTCGCCAACTTTACGACGCAAGGCCCATAAACCCGCCTTCTGCGCTTCAGATTCAGCAAAGAGTATTTCGTCGGTTTCGAAGTTTTCCAATACCCCCATGATCTTCTCGCATTCACCCATCAACTGGTCGGGATCGAACCCATCAACTTCAATCAATAGATGGGCTTGGTGATTGTCATTTACCGGAATGGAGGAGTCACCTGTAAAGGATTGTGTCCAGGTCAAGGCATCACGTTCCATAAATTCCAATCCACTCGGTGTGATTCCTGCACGGAAAATTGCTGCAACGGCTTCACAGGCTTTCTCCGAATCGAAGAAGGGTACCAACATGAGCAAGTCGTGGGTAGGATGGGGGATGAGACGAAGTACAATTTTAGTGATGATGGCCAGAGTACCTTCAGATCCAACAATGAGCTGCGTTAAATTGTAGCCTGTAGCATTCTTCAATACATTCGCTCCGGTCCAAATGATTTCACCATTGGGCAAAACCACTTCCAGATTCAAGACGAAATCTTTGGTTACACCATACTTCACGGCTTTCGGTCCACCTGAATTTTCAGATACATTTCCTCCAATGAAACAACTTCCTTTGCTCGCTGGGTCAGGTGGATAAAACAAACCTTTTTCACGAACAGCATCTTGCAGCACTTGGGTAATGACGCCCGGTTCTGTGATGACCTGATGGTTGCGTTCATCAATCGATATAATTTTATTGAAACGCTCCATGGAAAGGGCTACACCACCAAAAACAGGAATGGCACCTCCACTCAAACCTGTGCGCGCGCCAGATGGGGTCACTACAATTGAGTGAGCGTTACAGTAACGCATTATTTCCGAAACCTCAGCAGTCGTCTCTGGCTTTAAAACAACATCGGGAACAATGGTGATGTCCTCGGTTTCATCATGTCCGTAAACGCTACGTACCTCTTGATCGACGATACATCGCTCGTTCAGAATGCTTTGAAAATAGTGAATGTCTTGCGCGTCAATAGGTTTGTAGGTGCTCATTGATGTTAAGTTAATGCGTATTGTTGGTTCAACTTAGGAATTACTATGGACCACTCAAATTCAAACTCAATCTTTGCACGAAGGGCATCGGTTTGATGGGGTTCGCCGTGATTGAGAAAGATTTTTGTCGGTGTTTTTTTGAAGTTTCTCAGCCAGTCGAGCATTTCTCCTTGATCGGCATGTGCTGAAAGCGATGAAATAGAACGGATTTGACAATTTACTTGGCGGTATTCTCCAAAAAACTTGATCTAGGGGCTGCCTTCCAAAATGGCGCGACCACGGGTACCTTCACCTTGAAAACCAACAAAAAGTAAGGTGTTCTTTTCATTTTCAATGTGTTGATTCATGTAATGGAGAATGCGACCGCCTTCCATCATGCCACTTCCTGCCAATATAATCTTCGGGTGCTTGTCTGCCACGGTTGCTTTTGATTGTTCAAAATTGGAGATAAAGATAACATCACTATACATGTTACTGAGCTCATAATGGGAAATGTTTTGCCAATCTTGGTATGAATTATACACATTGGACGAGTGAATGCCCATGGGAGAATCGAGATAAATCGGAATTTTCGGTAGTTTGTCTTCCAAGCGAAGTTGATACAAAAGATAAATCAACTCCTGTGTACGTTCTACTGCAAACGATGGAATCATCAATACACCTCGGTTTTGATAGGTTTCGTTAATCACTCCAAGTAATTCTCTTTTGACATCTGCAATTTCGTGAGTGCGGTCGCCATAAGTCGATTCTAAAATAATGTAATCGGCCTCTTCGATTTTTGCTGGTGGGTACATTAACATGGGATCTTTTCTGCCGATGTCACCGCTGAAAACCATCTTTTTATCATGAATGCGCAAGTCAACAAAGGAAGACCCCAATATATGTCCGGCATTCAATAATTGAAATTTAATGTTCTCATTAACGATAATCCACTCATGTAAATCATGGGGAACAAACTGCTTCATGGCAATGATAACATCCGCTATTTTATACAAGGGTTCAGGTTTGCTGTGTTTTGAATAGTTGTATCTGCTCGCACGCTCGGCATCTTCTTCTTGAATTTTTGCACTATCCAGCAAAATGATTTCCGCCAATTCTTTAGAGGGGTAGGTGCAATGGATTGACCCTTTAAATCCTTTTTTTACCAAGAGAGGAATATATCCACAATGGTCGAGGTGGGCATGTGTTAAAATGAGTTCATCGATACTAGAGGGATCGATTGGAAAATCTTCCCAATTGAGTTTGCGCAGTTCTTTGAGCCCCTGAAACAATCCACAATCAATAAGTACTTTTTTTTGAGGTGTTTCGATCAGAATTTTTGATCCTGTCACGGTGCCCGCACCACCTAAAAATGTTAGCGTAAATGTGTTTTCTTTTGGTTTCATATCCTTGGTTTATTTCTCAAAAGTCGGATGTAACAAGGGTTTTTTAAAGAACATTTGTCATGTATTCAGCGATTTTAAAAGGGATTTCTTCGAATATGAACAGGCTAAAAATGGGATAGATTGACACCTTATAATTTGTTATCTTTAACTGCGAAATTAAAACTATGTCTAAAGAGGTATTTATTATAGATGGTGTTCGTACACCGATTGGGAGTTTTGGAGGAACCTTGTCAGGGGTGCGTGCGGATGATTTAGCGGCGCATGCTATTCGTGCCTTGATGGCAAAAAATCAACAATTGGATCCTGCACTCATCGAAGATGTGATTATGGGTTGTGCTAACCAAGCAGGTGAAGACAACCGAAATGTTGCTCGAATGGCTGGATTGCTAGCTGGACTTCCTGTTCAAAGCGGAGGTGAAACAGTCAATCGACTTTGTGCTTCTGGAATGGCGGCAACCGTGAATGCTGCTCGTGCCATTGCGGATGGAGCAGGTGAGGTGTATATTTCAGGAGGGGTTGAGCACATGACACGCGGTCCTTGGGTGATTTCGAAGACCTCATCGGCGTACGGTCGTGATGCCAAAATGTATGACTCATCTTTCGGCTGGCGCTTTATCAATCCAATGATGGAAGAAATTTACGGCGTTGATAGCATGGGGAATACCGCAGAGAATCTCGCTGAAATGTACAATATTGACCGTGAATCGCAAGATCGCTTTTCGGTATGGTCGCAAGAAAAGGCTGCTATCGCTCAGGCAAATGGACGCTTTGCTTTGGAAATTACACCAGTTTTGATTCCTCAAAAACGTAAAGATCCCATTTCCTTTGATGCGGATGAATTTATGCGTCCCTGTACAACGATGGAAACTCTCGCAGGATTGAAACCAGCATTTAAAAGAGAGGGAACAGTAACCGCTGGAAATGCATCCGGATTGAATGACGGTGCTGCAGCCTTGTTATTGGCGTCTCATGATGCGGTAAAATTTCAAAATCTCACCCCTTTGGCACGTATCGTTGGAGCTGCTGTAGCGGGGGTTGAGCCACGAATAATGGGGATTGGTCCAGTTTACGCAACGCAAAAGGTGCTTCAACGAACCGGACTCACACTAGATCAAATGGATATTCTTGAATTGAATGAGGCCTTTGCTGCACAAGTACTGGCATGTACGCGAACACTTGGATTGGCAGATAACGATCCACGCATCAATCCAAACGGTGGCGCTAT
>JAJTDQ010000126.1 GCA_021300505.1 Cryomorphaceae bacterium | reverse complement strand
TCGCTTAAGGTCCTTACGCTTGTTTCTGTGCGTATACCATCCGATTTTTTTTCAACTACAAAATGATGATCGGCTTTGGCTGCCACTTGAGGCAAATGCGAAATGGCCATTAGTTGGAATTCCTTGCCCATTCTCTTTAAAAGATTGCCGATTTTTTGCGCTACCTCTCCGGAAACCCCAGTATCGATTTCATCAAAAAGCACAGTTGGCAATGACGTATGTTCAGAAATCATTTGCTGAAGCGCAAGCATAACACGAGATAGTTCTCCTCCACTTGCCGCTTTTTCAATAGGAACAGGCTCCATACCTGCATTGGCTGAAAAACGCATTTCAATTGCTGTGCACCCTGTTTCACGTAAAGTGCTCGTTGTATTTAATTGAAACTCCAATCGCGTGTCTGGCAGCTTCAGATCCTTCAATATTTCTTGAATCTGTTGTGATATTTTAGTCGAGGATTTTAGGCGCTCCTGATGCAATTCATTGGCTTGTTTAATAGCCTTTTCAGTCAATTCTTCGACGTACTTCGTCAATTTTTCAAGTTCCTTTTGCTGGTCCTCACCACCGATAACTGCCTGTTCAAGTGAATCACGTAGTGTAATAATTTCATCACGGGTTGACACTCTATGTTTTCTCAAAATACCGTTATACTTGTCGATCACTTGCGCCATTCGTTCAAGTTCCTGAGGATCAATTTCTGTGGTTTGAAGAATGCGTTCTGCATCACACGAGATATCTTCCAATTCAATCAAGGAAGCACGAATTCGTTCTGTCAGCTCTTCAATGTCAGCGTCAGAGATTCCAACCTTTTCAAGTCGATTTCGCAACATGCGCAGACGGTCAGCCACCTGATCATCACCAGAGATCGTATTGATGATAAGTCCCAAGACTTCACATAACTGCGAGACATTTGCTGCGCGTTTTAAGTCATTTTCATACTTCTCGAAATCAGTGGTATCCGGCTGAAGCTCATTGATCTCATTCAATTGAAACTCATTATAATCCCGATCAGACAGCAACTTTTCGATCGATTCATTCAGTTGTTCACGTTCTTTTTCCTTTTGTTTTAGCAACTTAAAGGTACTTAAATACGCCTCTCTTTCTTTCTTCAAATCGGACAACACATCCAATACATTCAACTGAAAATCCTTCTCTTTCAATTCAATAGTATTGTATTGAGAATGGATATTCAGCAATTGAGACGTCAACTCACGAAGGACATTCAACTGAACAGGTGTATCGTTGATGAAGGCACGTGACTTACCTTGCTTCGTTACTTCACGACGAATAAGTGTTGTAGGCTCTTTATCTAGTTCATGATTCAAAAAAAAAGAAGCACAATCAAATTTTGAAAGATCAAATTCAGCTTCAACAATAGCTTTGTCTGAATGATTGCCAATTACCGCAAAATCAGCACGGTCACCCAAAATTAATCCCAGTGCATTCAATAAGATTGATTTCCCAGAACCTGTTTCACCTGTGATTACTGTATATCCTCCATCAAATTGAAGTTCAACCGATTCAATAAGTGCAAAATTACGGATGCGTAAATGGCGAAGCATTAGTTTAGAATATCCTGATAATTTGAGGCATTTGTAGGATCAAGGCGTTTCAAAAGGTTAACTACTTCTGTTTTATCCTTAATCTCAGCATCAGAATAGACATTCTTAAGCTCCACTAATTTTGCCTGAACAAAATTCAATAGGTTGACTGAATTTGGACGTGTTGCCACTACTTTATTCAGTTCTGTGAGCGCCGAATACATTGCTTTTCTTGCCTTTAACTTGTCATCGTAAAGCACGTCCACACCTTTTCTATGGTAATTGTAATTGCACAAACGAAGCGGCTCAAACAATTGGTGCAAAACATTATCTACGAGATAAAAGCGGTTTCTCTTCCCTGCTTCGCTCGATTTCCAACCCTTTGCTCCTGATGATTGCGCATTCGACACGATTTGTTGTGCTTCGTTAAAGTATGGCGTTCCACCTTTTAAAGAAAAGGAATCGTAGTCCATGCCAATGATGAAATACGCGTAGAAGGCTAATATCGAAGTTAGATTATCACGGTATTGATTTGGCGCGTAGATCAATACAGCATTTCTCGAATAGCCAAATTGAATGTCATCGTCTTGAAAATTGAAGATCGTTGTGTTGTAAGAAGAATTGAAACCTGGACGTGTTGATTGTACCTGCATGGATCCCTCATAGGTTCCTGGCGATGGAATTGAATTGATTTGAAGCTGTATATTGCAATTGATGCGTTCCTCTACTTTGAACTTGTCCTTGGTCCATTGCGTAGTGTTCATCATGTCATAGATGGTTTGCTTCAATTGATCAAAGATTTCCTTTTCAACTGAAGTGACTTCCAAACGTGCATCTGTGATAATACTTACTTGGCAATTTAGTTCCTGAGCAGAAATAGTAGCTGCTGACAAGAGAAAAAGAAGAGAAAAAATAAACGATCTCATTGGATTGATTTGATCAAGTATTCAACAATATTTTGCGCTGCTTCGCGCTTTGAGCTTAACTCAAATTCCGTTTGCTTATTGTGAGCATCTAAGATAGTAATTTTATTCGTGTCAACTGAAAATCCTGCACCATCATCGGCGAGACTATTCAACACCATAAAATCTGCATTTTTTTTCTTTAGTTTGAGCCGACCATTCGCAAGAAGTTCCTCAGTTTCGAGCGCAAAACCAACCACCAATTGATCACTTTTTTTGTTTTGACCAGCCCATGCTAAAATATCCGGATTCTTTATCAGTTCAATGGTTGGGTCAACATCAGATTTTTTCATTTTAGACGATGCCACCACTTTTGGTTTGTAGTCAGCAACAGCTGCGGCAAATACCCCAGATGAACATGATTCCCAATGAGATTTTACCGCATCAAACATTTCATTTGCGCTCACCACGTCAACGTGTTCAAGACGATGATGGGTTAATGACTGTTGAGTTGGACCTGAAACCAATACTACTTCTGCACCTTCAGCAAGAAGGACTTTCGCAATCTCAAATCCCATTTTACCTGACGAATGATTACCGATAAAGCGCACTGGATCGATGGCTTCGTAAGTTGGTCCAGCGGTAACCAAAATTCTTTTTCCTATCAATCGACCCGATTGCGTTTGCTGAAAAAATGAGGACAACGCAGTAAATATCGTTTCCGGTTCAGCCATTCGTCCGTCACCTTCTAAGCCACTTGCTAGTTCGCCGCTTTCAGCGGGAATGACGGACACCCCATCGGATTCCAATTGAAGTAAATTCCTTTTTACTGAAGGGTGTTGGTACATGTCAAGGTCCATTGCTGGAGCAACTATGGTTGGACCTTTCATGGATAAGTATGTCGCGAGCAACAAATTATCGCTGTTGCCAATAGTCATTTTGGCCAAGGTAGAGGCTGTCAATGGTGCAATGAGCAGCACATCAGCCCACAAACCATATTCCACATGGTTGGTCCACTCGCCTGTTTGCTTGTTCCAAAACTCAATCCCCACAGGGTTTCCGGAAAGTGTCGACACGACAAGGGGACTTATAAAATCACAAGAGGCAGGAGTCATTATACATCTGACTTCTGCCCCTGATTTTTTAAGCATGCGAATGAGGAATGCGATTTTGTACGCTGCAATACCTCCCGTTATGCCTAGAAGTATGCGTTTTCCTTGCATGGATTATTTTTCTTTTTCTTCGTATTTACGAATGTAGATTTTATCGTCAAGCAATTCTTGCATCGCCATAGCAACAGGCTTCGGCAATTTCTCATAGAATTTAGAGATTTCAATTTGCTCACGGTTTTCAAAAATCTCTTCCAAATTGTCTGTAGAAGAAGCAAACTCTTGCAACTTTGTAGTCAACTCCTCTTTCAATTCTGAACTGATTTGGTTTGAACGTTTTGAAACTGCTACGATTGATTCGTAGATATTCCCCGTTTTTTCCTCCATTAAGATTGTATCACGTGTTACCGTTGAACGCTCCGCTGTACTGTTCTTGAAATTCATCTTTTTTATTTTCTGGTATTTAATTTTTGCAATTCCTTCACCAACGCGTCATTGTATCCATCTACCTCAGCATCATGCGTAGATTCAGGAAATTCGGCTACAAAAGTACGATATCTTTCCATAGCTTGCTCAATCCGCTCCTTTTTTTTCTCGTCTACACTATTTAAGGCGAGATAGTAAGCGTTTTTAACCAAGATAAACATCACTTCTTCTCGATTCTTTGATCTTGGATAATCCTGCACAAAAGATATCGCTGATGTTACTGCTGCGCGATAGTTTTCTGTTTTGGAATAGAGTAGAACCGCATCGTAATCTTTTTTCTCCAACTTTAGATGTAGTCGATCCATGATTTTATTGCAAGAATCAACAAGTGCCGATTGAGGATATGTATCGATGAACTGCTGTAAGTTATTGATTGCAAGCTCAGTGTCGTTTTGGTCCAATGACGCTTCTGGTGAATTATTCACGGAGCACATTGCCGATAAGAAAAGTGCTTCTTGTGCTTTGGCACTGTACGGAAAACGTTGAGTAAACGCCCCAAGATAATAACCTGCCATATAATAATCCCCATCTTCATAGTATGACTTTCCGATACGAAAATATGCCAATTCACCTTCACCCGTCTTTGGCATTCGCTGGTAGATTTGCTCATACAAGACAATAGTTCGCGCGAATTGCTTGTCGTTGTAAAGCTCATCCGCCAATTCAAACTTGCGTTTGTAATCATCACCTTTGATCACTTGATTGTAATCAGAACAAGCGAAAATCAGTATTCCTAAGAGGACAAATAAACTATTTCTGAAAAATTGAATCATGAGTCCAAATGTACGATTAAAATGAACAATAGAGATGTGAATCTTATTTAAGTGACGTTCTATTTAACACGTAAACTACGACCGATTTGAAGGGTTGAAGTTGGTCGAATACCATTCAGTTGACAAATTTTAGATACAGTCGTTTGATTACGATCTGCAATTTCTGACAAGGTATCCCCTGCTCTTACCTTGTAATACTTTCTTTGCGCAGGCTGAACCGCGGGTGGAGTAACAACAGTTGAATCTGGCTCTTCACCTTCTAAATCGGTTGGTTTCGCACCTGGTCGAAATAGACCACTGAAGACAAACAAATTGTCGTCTTTGCATACTCGTTTTTCAAAATCAATCACTTCCTCTGGATTAATTGACGCATCATAAAAACGCACTTCAAAATGAAGGTGAGAACCGAACGAATGGCCCGTATTTCCGCCAAGACCCAATACCTCACCTGCTTTCACTTCTTGATCCGGAACAACCAGAAGCTTACTTAAATGGGCGTAAAACGTCTCTAATCCATTGTAATGACGAACGATAACAAGATTCCCAAAACCGCCCTCGTTATATTTTGCATAGCGCACTTTACCGCCCCATGCTGAACGAACGGTGTCACCTGTTTCCAATTCAAGGTCGATTCCGCTATGGTGCCGTCCGCTTCGGTATCCATACCTCGAGGTTACGATACCATCAACAGGAATTCTAAACTCATCATGTGACTCATCCAACACACACAACCAAAGTGTATCTTTTAGCTTTGACATGT
>JAJTDQ010000125.1 GCA_021300505.1 Cryomorphaceae bacterium | reverse complement strand
AATATGTCCCTTCATTCCGTTGGGGTGGAGGAAACGAATTCGTCCCGTTTAAATTTGACAAGGCTATTGAGTATGCCAACAATATGATGGCACGCCGAGGATGTCAACTTTCAGCTGAGGAAGTGAGTATCCTAAAACACATTGCTGACAATTAGAGCGACATTATTTCCGAATTTTTTTGATGGCACTTCCTTTGACAAATGAGCGCAGCCTAAAGAATTCTTCCATTTCAGCCTAAAGCTCGAGACGTGAGATTTGTAGTACTGACACTTTGTCGGTGTTTAGGGATATTTTAAAATAAACAGAATGGAAGATTTTTTCAATGGTGACGTAATGTCCATGAACCAATTTAGTGAGGCAGAAGGGGAGTTTATTCCGTTGATTACGGCGGAGGAAGAGGAGAACATGAACAATGAGGTTCTACCTAACGAATTGGCTATTCTTCCTTTACGCAACAACGTACTTTTTCCTGGAGTGGTCATTCCAATAACTGTAGGACGTGATAAGTCTATCAAGTTGATTCAAGATGCCAACAAAGGCTCTAAGATCATCGGGGTTGTTTCACAGCGCGACCAAGAGGAGGAAAGCCCTGAATTCAAAGATTTGCACAGCATCGGAACAGTTGCTCAAATCGTTCGTTTGCTTCGCATGCCCGATGGCAGTACAACTGTAATTATTCAGGGTAAACGTCGCTTTGAGATTATTCAACCTTTGCAAACTGAGCCATACATGCGTGCCCAAGTTCGTACATTGAAGGACAAGAAGTTTGACAAAGACAACAAGGAATTGCAGATGATGTTTACGACGATCAAAGATCTTTCTTTGCAAATTATCCGCGATAGTCCGAATATCCCTTCTGAAGCATCTTTCGCGATTGGAAACATCGACAGCCCAACGTTTTTAGTGAATTTCATCGCATCGAACATGAACGCCGATGTGTCTAAAAAACAAGAAATGTTGGAAGAGTTGGACATGAAAAAACGTGTGCTTCTCGTGTTGGAACATTTGACGATTGAAATGCAGATGTTGGAAATGCGCAATGAGATTCAAACCAAGGTGCGCAAGGACATGGATCGTCAACAACGCGAATATTTCTTGCAACAGCAAATGCGTACCATTCAAGATGAGTTGGGTGACAACCCGCAAGATCAAGATGTACGCGATTTTCGTGACCGTGCCTATGCAAAGAAATGGGACGAACGTGTGTCTAAGATTTTCTACAAAGAATTAGATAAGTTGCAGCGTATGAATCCAATGGGTCCCGAATATACGGTGCAAATGAATTACCTCGACGTCATGTTGGATTTGCCATGGAACGATTATTCGAAGGACAATTTGGATTTAAAACGCGCAGAGAAAATATTGGATCGAGACCATTTCGGTTTGGAAAAAGTGAAGGAGCGTATCTTGGAATACTTGGCCGTGCTTAAGTTGAAGGGTAACATGAAATCGCCGATCCTTTGCTTTTATGGACCTCCAGGAGTTGGGAAAACATCCCTAGGTAAATCAATTGCGGAGGCACTTGGACGCAAATACATTCGCATGTCTTTGGGTGGCTTACACGATGAATCCGAGATTCGAGGTCACCGAAAAACGTACATCGGCGCAATGCCTGGTCGTGTGATTCAAAGCATGAAAAAAGCTGAATCTGCCAACCCTGTTTTTATACTCGATGAAATTGATAAAATTGGTCGTGGGAATCATGGTGATCCATCGTCAGCCTTGCTTGAAGTACTTGATCCAGAGCAAAATCATGCGTTCTATGACAATTATGTGGAGACAGAATTTGATCTTTCACGTGTGATGTTCATCGCAACTGCAAACAGCTTGTCAAGCATTCAAGGACCGTTGAGGGACCGAATGGAAATCATTGAAGTCAATGGGTATACGATTGAAGAGAAAATTGAAATCGCGAAACGACACTTATTGCCAAAGCAAATTGAAGCACACGGGATCACAAAGCAAGACATCTCAATAGATAAAAAGGTGTTTGAAAAGGTGATTGAAGAATATACCAACGAGTCAGGGGTTCGAGGATTGGATAACGTTGTGGCAAAAATTGTCCGTTTCCGTGCTCGTCAAATTGCGATGGGTGAGACCTATGAACCAAAAATTGGTTTGGATCAGTTGTTTGACATTCTTGGTGCAGGACGCGGCAGAACAAAATACAACAACAACGAAGTTGCTGGGGTTGTCACAGGTTTGGCCTGGACATCCGTTGGAGGGGACATTTTATTTATTGAATCTTCCATTACCAAAGGGAAAGGAAAACTCACTTTGACAGGTAATTTGGGAGATGTGATGAAAGAATCGGCGGTCATTGCACTCGAATTTTTGAAGGCGCATAGTTCTTGGTTGAACTTGGACCAAGAAGTTTTTGACCGCTATAACGTGCATGTTCACGTACCTGAAGGAGCAACACCGAAAGATGGGCCAAGTGCTGGAATTACTATGTTGACATCATTGGCGTCGTTGTTTACGCAGTATCGTGTGAAAAAGAATCTCGCCATGACAGGTGAAATTACCTTGCGCGGTGAAGTGCTTCCGGTTGGAGGAATAAAGGAGAAAATTCTTGCCGCGAAACGTGCCGGAATTAAAGAAATTATCCTTTGTGAAAAGAACCGCAAGGACATTGATGAAATTACTGCGGATTACCTCAAAGGATTGACCTTTCATTTTGTCACACGCATGCGCGAAGTACTCGAAATTGCGTTGACCAAGGAGAAAGTTTCGGAGCCGATTGTCATTGAGTAAAGCACGTTTAGGCGAAATCAATGGTTTGGGATGATGTGGTCATATTCACTCTTTTAGCCCTGCTCGCTGAAATCGCTGGAACAATAAGTGGCTTTGGGTCATCGGTATTCTTTGTTCCGATTGCTTCCTTGTTTTTTGATTTTCATTCTGTTTTAGGCATCACGGCGTGTTTCCACTTGTTTAGTAACATCTCTAAAATCTTCTTGTTTCGAAAAGGATTTGACAAAAAGCTTGTGCTTTATTTGGGCATACCGGCAGTGATTTTTGTGAGTCTTGGAGCGTTTCTGAGTAAGTATGTCAACTCCACCTATCTGGAACTTGGATTAGCAGGGTTTTTAATGCTCTTCAGCGCCTTCTTCATGTTCGCCGGGGATAAATTCTTGAGGCCTACAAAATTAAACTCTATCGCTGGAGGAGTCGTTTCTGGCTTTGTCGCAGGTTTGTTAGGAACTGGAGGTGCGATACGTGGGATAACACTCGCTGCCTTCGGTTTAACAAAAGAAGTATTTATCGCAACCTCGGCTATTATAGATTTTGGTGTCGATCTAAGTCGCGGAGCCATATACTTTTCGAATGGTTTCGTGCATTTACATGATGTTCCTTACATCGCCATTTTACTCGTTATTAGTATCATTGGAACCTTCATCGGGAAAAAGATACTGACTAAAATTTCTGAAGAACGGTTTCGCTTTATCGTGCTTATTGCCATCTTTGCCATCGCATTGTTCACCGTTGTTGGACTCTTAATTAAATAGGTTGGCAACGAAATAATCATTCACTACGTCTGACTAAAAACTACGAATTATGAAAAATAGCCTTCTTGCTGGTTTCCTACTTTTTGCTTCAGCATTCACTTCCTTTACGCAACAATCCATTCAGTTTGCTCCTGTGACGAATATTGACATGATGATTGCTAACATTTTTGGTATTCAGTGTGGATCTGTTTCGAATGTTCAAGTGACTGCAGGAATAGATCAGATTGGTCGTTTTGAATACGGAAGCACCATTGGTTTGAATAGTGGATTAGTGATGACGACAGGTGCCGTAGCGGGAAGTAATCAACCCAGTTCTGAATTTAGTTCAACAATGATGATGAGCAATGGAGATGCGGATATTGATGCCTTTGGTGTTGCCGCCGGACAATCTTACCCAAGTTATGACGCAGGTTTCATCGAGTTTGATTTTACACCAACGTCATCTGATACCGTACGTTTTAACTACATCTTGGCATCAGAGGAATACCCTGAATTTGCAAATACCTCATTTACTGATCGTTTCCTCTTTTTAATCTCTGAAAATGGTGCGCCCTATGTCAATGTGGCAACAATTCCAGGGACATCTATTCCTGTGGAAATTAACTCGATCAATGCAACGGTTAATCCTCAATTCTACATTGACAACAGTACCAGTTTAAATTTCGTTTTTGATGGCTATACAGTTCCCTTGGAAGCTAAGTTCTTTGCGCAAGCGGGTGTAAGTTACCATGTGAAGTTGGTCATCGCGGACCTTAGTGACAGTGCATTTGAAACTAATGGAACCTACAATGCGGATAGTTTAGAGACAGGAATGTATCACATTCGTTTTACGCCAGACGCTGCAGCTTTTCCAGGTGTCGCTCCGTTGTACTATACGAGCGGAGATACTTGGTCAACAGCTTCAGTTATTGGCATTCCATGTTTTTTCAATAGTGGAAACATCAACTCAACAACCTTGGCACCATTGAGTGGTGATGGGGTGATCGGAGGTACAATTATCATCGATACCAACTTCTTGCACGCACCAACTGTTCCTTTTGAAAATGCCTTAATCAAGCTTGTCAATAGTGCAAATGAAACAGTTGCTTTCACTTATAGTGCTGTAAACGGTAGTTACCAATTTAACAATGTACCGATTGGAAATTACACACTTAAAATCGACGTGCCTTACATTCCTCAACTGACTGATCATCAAATCACAATCGCTGGAAATCAAACCGTTTCAGGGGCGAATTTTGAAATCATGTCCAATGGTATCTTAGCGCAAGGAGATTTAGTGTTGAATGTTGAAGAAACTGAAAATCAATACGTTTCTTGTTATCCAAATCCTGCAAAAAATGTCTTGACCATTTCAAATACGATGGCAGAAGAAATCACCATTTCCATCTATTCCTTAAATGGCCGCTTGATTCAAACCACTCTGAATCATCCAGGAACAACTCAAATCGACATCAGCAACCTTGCATCGGGTGTGTATATTCTTAAGAGTTCAACACACCATTTTACGCAACGCGTGGTGAAACTGTAGTGGTTTAATTACGAATTACGAGTTGGATTTGATGCCTGAGGCAATTTGACGATACGCTATTTGATGCCTTTGGCAATTCAGTGTATGACCAAGTCTTTGAGCGCAGCGGGTCTTTGTCCTTCCAAGAATTTGATGCCTGCGGCAATTTGGTCCTAACGGAATTTGACGCTACGCTATTTGATGCCTTTGGCAATTCAGCGTAAGATCAAGTCTTTGAGCGCAGCGGGTCTTTGTCCTTCGAAGCTCAACGAGCGAAGAAGTGTCTTTTGTCTTACAGCGCAGCGGGTCTTTTGTCCTTTCAAGAATTTAACACCTTTGGCAAGTAACTCGTAACTAATAACTCGTAACTAAAATCAGTCTTCTTTCCAACTCTCTCTACCTTTCACGTAAGGGATTTGAAGGCCGTCAAGAATTTTCTCAAGAGCTGTAAGACGTTTCAGGTAGTCATCAAATTTGCTCCGTAACATAGTGTATTCTTCCTCGGCGATGGATTTGTTACTGCGTTGTGCATTCGTAACCCCAGCAGTATTGTCATAAAGAGAATATTCTACGATTCCCAAGCGACCGTTAATTCCAGGAAGTGCTTCGAATTCTTTCGCTGTTTTTAAACCATCACCCCAAAGTATAATCGAACACTCATCATAAATCAATCTCAACGCACGTGTTTCAGCCAACAATTTCAGATCTGTTCCTGGGAAGGTGAGGAGTACATGTTCAATTTGGTAGAGCAGTTCTTTCGATTCGCCCATTTGGGTTGCTGTTCCACTTACACGACGTGTCAAATCGGCTACTTCCTTGCGGAATGTGTTCAATTCAACTGGATCTTTGGCAAGCAATGTTTGATTGTTTAACCCTTTTACTACAAATGGTGTTTTCTCCACAAGTGAGCTCACACTTCCATCTTTTACCAAAGAAATTTCTACAGTGTAGTTTCCGGATGGCACTAAGAATCCATTGTTTTTATTCTTATCACCTGATGGATTTACCGCGCTCGTGTGTTCATAACGCAAGTTCCAGTTCATGCGAGAAATACCTTTTGAAGGACTTGAGAAAAGTCGACGAACCTCTTCGCCTTTATCGTTTCGGATAATCCATACCAACTGAGCGTCACCTTCTTGTTGTTCTTTTCGAAGTTCGTCGAAGGTTGGATAGGAAACGGCTTTCTTCTCTGACTCTAAAGCTTTTTCTTTTTCCTGACGAGTGCCTTTTAATGTCGGATAATCCTCTTTGATGTAAAGTGTAAATGTTGCACCAAATTCTGGATTTTTCGCCGCCCACAAATTGGCTCCTTGGAATCCTGTTCCTTCCAATCCGAGTGGATCAGCTGGAATATAGAGCAGTGCATCTTTCACTGGGAAGACATGTGCTTTTTTATCTAAGTTTTCTTTGGTTAAAGTGCGCAAAGGAGAGTAATTGTCCAATACCCAAAAACCACGGCCAAATGTTGCTGCTACCAAGTCATTTTCTCTCTGCTGAATATCTAGGTCATATACGGCAATCGTTGGTAAACCTGCGAGTTTGGTCCAGTTTTTTCCGCCATCATTGGAGAAATAAGCACCGAATTCAGTTCCAACAAAAAGTAGATTCGGATCCACGAAATCTTGCTTGATGCAGTAAACAGATCCACGCTCTGGCAAGTTACTGCTGATCGATGTCCACGTTTTTCCTTTGTCCGTACTTTTTAAGTTGTATGGTTTGAAGTCACCTGAACGGTGGTTGTTGAATACGGCAAAAACGGTGTTTTCGTCGTGCAATGATGCGGTAAGCATATTCACACGTGTATTCGCTGGAATTCCAGGGAAACTAGCATTTTTTGTCCAAGTTTGTCCATCGTTTTCAGATACTTGAACGAGTCCATCATCCGTACCGGCATAGAGTAATCCTTTCTTCTTTGGTGATTCATCCAAAGCGACAATATTACCATAAATCGTCGTTGAGGCATTTTTCATTACGGCATCAATCGACCAAACTTGTCCCAATACAGCGTTTTATTGTCATGCGGAGAAATCAATAATGGAGCATCCCAGTTCCAACGGTAGGCCTCTTCACCTTTGCCTGGCATTGGTTGAATCATGTTCTTTTCGCCGGATGATTTATCATGTCGGACAAGCCATCCGTATTGTGCTTGCGCGTAGGCAATGTTCGGGTCTGTTGGGTCACACGCCGACTCAAAACCATCACCACCATTGGTTATGAACCAATCAAAATTTAAAATTCCTGTAATGTTTTTCGTTGCAGAGGGTCCACCCATGGAATTGTTATCCTGCGTTCCTCCATAGATGTTGTAGAATGGATACGCATTGTCAGTGGCGACTTTGTAGAATTGAATGATAGGTAAATTGTCGTAATAGCGCCATTGTTGGGCTGAGTTATACGTTTCATACACACCACCATCACAACCTGCTATCCAATGTTCTGTGTTGCTTGGATCTATCCACAAGGCGTGGTTGTCAACATGTTTTTGATGTTCACCCGTCATTTTGAAGTTTTTACCTCCGTCCTCCGTGTGGTGCATGTAGGTGTCCATGGCAAACACTTTGTTCTTGTTCAATGGATCACAAATGATTTCTTGGTAATAGTTTCCACTGGTGTTGAAGCCTGACATTTTACTCCAGCTTTCACCTTTGTTTGTCGAACGGAAGAATCCTCCTTTATCACCACGAGCTTCTACAATGGCATACACGTAATTTTCATCAGCGGGAGAAACAGCAATTCCAATTCTTCCCATGTCTCCTTTTGGAAGGCCTGATGCCATTTCTCTCCATGTTTTTCCTCCATCCGTTGATTTGTATAGTGTTGATTCTGGTCCACCTCCAATATATGTCCACTCTTGACGACGGCGTTGATGCGCTGCTGCATAGAGAATATTCGGATTTGTAGGGTCGATGGCAATTTCTGAAATTCCCGTGTTTTCCGAAATGTACAAGGTGCGTTCCCATGTTTTTCCACCATCAGTTGTTTTATAGACGCCGCGTTCACCTCCAGCACTCCAAACCGGACCATAAGCAGCAACCCAAACTGTATTTTCATCTGTTGGGTGAATGATGATGTTGCCAATGTGTTCGGATGACTTCAGTCCCATATTGGTGAATGATTTACCTCCATCGAGTGAGCGATATACCCCATCTCCGTATGAAACGGAACGTTGATTGTTATTTTCTCCAGTTCCTACCCATACTGTATTGGGGTTTGAAGGCGCCAATTCGACACAAGCAATCGAAAAAGACCCTTGATTGTCGAAAATAGGGGAGAAAGAAGTACCATGATTGGTAGTCAACCATACACCACCGCAGGCTGCCGCGACATACCATTTGTCTTTATTCGTTGGGTGCACTGCAAGGTCAATCACACGACCAGAAGTCAAAGCAGGTCCAACCATTCGAAAGCTAATTCCACCGACGGTCGAAGCATCAAAGATTGGAGCACTTGGGCTTGGTGAATTTTTCTTCTGGGCGTTGGAAGGAAGGGCCAATAGGCAGCTGCAAATAACAAATAATAGTATTCTTTTCATAGGATGAAGTTTAATGCAAAATTAAGAGAATACTTTCAATGAAAAAGGGGCAATATTTCGTAACTTTTTTATTTGATTTTCGATATACACTTTCTGGAACGGAAATTGTCTCCGCGCCGCAAATTTGACAACGCTAATTGTGTATGAAGACACTCGCTTTTCTAGCCTTTTTCTTGGGTTTCATCCCAACATTTTTTTCACAAGAAGATGAATCTTGTCTCCCACCATCCAAAAAAGTCATAAAGTTAATTGAAGCTGCGGTCAATGCCAGTGATGCGAAAACTGCGGCTGAGAATTTTAAAGCAGCTATTGACGCAGCCCCAGATAATGCCACGGCCTATTACGAGTATGGGATGTATGCGTATGAAGCTGGAATTAATTACTACGATAGATCACCAAACCCAGCAATGGGCGATAGAAGTTTCCAGAAAGCGGAAGAAATGTTCAAGAAGGCACTTGAAATGTGTAGTGATTATCACGCCAATTGTAGCTATTACCTAGGCGCAATCAATTATTCCCAACAAGATATGGATGAGGCTACGAAGTGGTTCACTATTTTTAAGAATTACAAGAACGATGACAATACGCGCTATCCAGAAGATTTCTCGAAAAAATTAGCCGATGTCAATGAGGTGCTTCAGGGACAACAAGAGGAGCAAGATATGTTAACGAACCCCGTACCTTTTCTACCTCAGGAAGTGAAAAACGTGAGCTCGGCCAAGGATGAATATTTTCCTATGATATCACCAGATAATGAGTTGATTTTTTTCACGAGAAAAATGGATCGTGCGAACTATGGAGATTTAGTGTCGAAGATGGTCGAAGAATTCACATTCGGTCAGCGCTCTGATGTGAATACACCTTTTGATGCAGGAAAACCGCTAAAAGCTCCATTCAATGATGGTGCTTTTTCGAATTATGGTGCAGCAACGTTATCCGTTGACAACAAGGAAATGATCATTTGTGCGTGTAAAAAGGAATTGGTCGGCGACCAAGATTACCTGAATTGCGATTTGTACATTACCACTTTCGAGCGTTCGGGAGCCGGAGGAAATGATTTCATTTGGACACCTCTGAAAAATATGGGTCCAGGTATCAATACGAAGAATGGTTGGGAAGCGCAGCCTTCACTCTCTGCGGATGGCAATACTTTATACTACACGGTGGCTCGGCCAACTTCAAGAGATAACGATATCTATATTGCTAGAAGAAAGGAGGACGGTACTTGGGGAGAGGCGCGCCCATTTGACGAAATCAATACAGCAGGTAAGGATAAAAGTCCCTTTTTACATCAAGATAGTGAAACACTCTATTTTGTTTCGACGTGCACAGAAACCCGAAAGGGCGTTGGAGGTCTAGATATTTTCTACATACGTGAAGAAAATGGAAAATGGACTGAGCCAAAGAACATTGGTTATCCAATTAACTCAAAAGAGGATGAATTGGGCTTGTTTGTCTCGACAGATGGACATTTGGCGTACTATTCGTCTCGTGTAGGTGGAAACTGGAATATTTACTCCTTCGAATTGTACGAAGAGGCACGTCCAAAATCGGTAGCCATTTTGAAGGGAGAATTGAAGGATGAATCGGGTGAACCCGTAAAAGATGCAACCATTGAGATAAGCTATTCGGGTTCGGATGAGGTGACTCAAATTAAAGTCAATGGGGACGATGGTAAATATGCAGCTGTTGTTAAAACAGAAACAAAGCAGGATATTATGGTGACGGTGAAAAAGGAAGGTTCAGCGTTTGACTCGAAACTGATCACGAAGGAAACCTTTGAAACCAAAGATGTGTCAATCCGAAATAATGATCTCACCGTGAAGGAGTTGAAGGTTGGTGAGGCCTATACTATCAATGATATTTTGTATGCAACGAATTCCGCAGCGTTAAATGACCGTTCTAAGTTTATCCTCAAAGGTTTTGCACGCTTCTTAAAGGAAAATCCAACAATTAAAGTGAACATTCAAGGTCACACGGATGATGTCGGTGAAGATGCAAAAAACATGGTCTTGTCTGAAAATCGTGCGAAAGGGGTACGGGAATACCTTATTTCATTGGGCGTTGATGCAAACCGACTGACTGCTAAAGGATTTGGTGAAACGGTGCCGAAAGTGGATAATGACTCTGAAGAGAATCGGGCAATGAATCGCCGGACTGATTTTGTGATTGAGAAACTTTAGGCTTTCCATATTTCACAACCTCTTTATTTGCTTTTCCGTTTGATCTATATCGGTAAAAAATCCATTTCCCGACACATAAATTACGAGGTTCAGGGTTCTGGTTTATCACGCGTTGAACAGGTCCTTCGCTGAATAATCGTCCGAACTGATCGTAGATCTTTTGATAACCGATTTCTTGTCCAGGTGAATAACTGACAACGGATTGGATACGTGAACTTGGGTAGTAGGTGGTATAGTCCCCGACAATCAATCCATTTCGAAACTCACCGTTTTCTATCACCACATTTTGGCTGTCGATGCGTCGATAAAGTCCATGTTTAACGCCAAAACTGTAGTTGATTATTTCTGTTTGACCTTCTTTGATGATCCAGAGCCCATCCCTTTTACCTTCGGTGTATTGTCCGGTAATATTGGGTGTTGGGGGTTCAGATGCAGTGTATTTTAAATATCTCCCATGCAATTTACCCATGCTGTAACTGATGACTTCCGAAATAATGTTTCCTTCATAATTCAGCCACTGCCCATCACGCACAAATTGTTGTGTTGCCGAGTCCAATGTGAAATGATTACGGCGCAAGACATACGGGTAACTTCTGTCTACAATATTCTTGTTGTTATTAATGTAATCCAAGCGGAGGGTGTCATTTTTATAAATTACCCAGCGCTTGATAGGCCCATAACTATGTGTGTTCGAATCTGCAGATGCTTCAATTTTATACGTAGTATCGGATAGCGTAAAATAACCTGAACCGTAGAAAATATCGTTGTAAAAACGGTAGTCATCAGTTTGCTTACCGGAGGAGTCCCATTTTTGTTGGCGCCAGATGTTTCCTGTTGTTAGCAGCTCTGAGGTGTCACCATCGAGATGAAAGGTAATTAATGAATCAAATCGACCTTGTGTGAAGTGTTTGATGCGGTATAGATGTTCGCCATGTCGTTCGTAGCTGGCTTTAGGTTGCCCATTTTCATAATCGACAGTCATGCGGTAACCCGTTTGATCATCATAAGCTTCCAGTGCGGTGCCAATGGGAAGGTTGTTTTTGTAATGGCGCTCAGAATTGATGATTCCGCGCTCATTCTTGGTATAGTCCAAAATGCGATGGCCCAATGAATCGTTTAATGCATAACTACTTACGCTGCCATCCTCTCGGAACATTGCATCTAGAATTATTCGACCTTTGTAGTATGTCGTTTGTTGATAGACTTGTTTATTCTCGAAGTAATAGGTTTGTTTGGTCACTTCTCCATGGTCATATACCTGTTCAAGGTTGAGAACACCATTGTTGTATTCTTCCCGCACCCCATGTTCAATTCCGTGAACATAGCGGGTGATGATTTTTGTACCGTAATATTCGTCCCATGAATAATTATAGCCATGAAGCGCTCCATGCGCGTCGTAATTTGCCCATGACAGCATTCTTCCTTTAGTGTCGAAGGATTTTGAGGAGAATTGTTTTCCATGAATGAAATAACTTTCAGATGTTTTTCGACCTTGTTCATCAAAATACTGAGTTTTACCATGCTGAATGCCATTTTCACATTCGATGTGACTCGAAAGTTTTCCATTTGTTTGGTAAGTGTCTCCACAAGAAGGTGCAGCCCAAACACATATACTACCAATATTGCCGATGATCGACCAATCTATAGGTGGGTAGCTTATTGGAGGAACAATACAAATAGGACTGTCTAATCTAAAGGGATATACATTCGGCGCCAAGATAGCCGATGGAGGCGGGGTCAAATACAAAGGAATGCTATCTTCCGTAATAGCAGATTGACTTGCAGCAAGTTGGCTAAAACAAAGGCTTGTTAGCAAACAAATAAGGAGGGGGTATAGTCGTTGATTCACGTCCCATAAACGAATCAAAGG
>JAJTDQ010000124.1 GCA_021300505.1 Cryomorphaceae bacterium | reverse complement strand
AATTAGTGAACGATCATCGTACTCAACATTTAAATTGTAATCCAACATATCGTTGATTTGTTTCTTTTGCTCTTCAAGCATTTCTTTCGTAAACTCACCTGTGGCAATCGCCATAGCAAATTCTTTTAATTGCATCATTTGCTCGTCCTTTGGATGCCATTTTTGAAGATCTTTCACTGTATAGTTAGGATTTCCCAATGCATTTCCAACCATCACTGGAACTTGATCAATCATCATTGCCAACATGTCCATTTGACCAAGGTAACCGCTATACTCTTCACGTGCTGTTTCGATTTCGCCTTTCACCTTTTCATACAAGGCGTACTCTTTCTTTTCGCTTGCATTCAACGTTGTTGGATCCACGCCTTCGAATTTCGCTGAAAGCTTTTTCAAGATTCTTGTTTTTTCTAAACAAGCAGCATCAAGGTTTTCACCCTTCGCATTTCCAAGAAAATTCCACCCGTGTAAATCATCGATGTATCCATTTTTATCATCGTCGATACCATTTGCTGGAATTTCGTCTGTGTTCACCCAAATTTTTCCTTTCAAATCTTCGTGCTCAATATCAATTCCTGAGTCGATAACTGCTACAACAACTGTCGTTGACTTTCGGCTCTTTAACAACTTGTAGGCTGCTTCCGTTTCCATTCCTGGGCCTTTTCCGTTATACCAGTTGATAATTTCCGCTTCCTGGGCCCATATCAATCCAGAAAAAAGGACTGCGACAGCAACCGCAGTAAATTGTTTGAAAAATCTAATCATAATGATGTATTATTGTTTTTTGAAAATTTGTAGCCCGAAAGATACGAAAGAAATCAAATTCGGATGTCATAATTTTAGTTAACAGTAATTTTATAGTCAAAAGAAAACCATGCAAAATACGCACATTCAAAATTTGGTTACGGGACTTGTATCGATTTTTATGGCTCTGGCCACTTTTAGTCAAAAGGAAGCACTTGGATTTCGCACTCTTTTAGAACGAACACCGCAAGCTGCTGTAGCTTTTTGCATACCCAATAATAACTTGAGCATTGAAACATTGCGTCAAGATGGAATTCCGATTAAATGCACCACAAAAAATTGGATCTACGTTACTGTTAGCCCACAATGGATTGATGACCATATTAAAAATGGAGAATTAAACTCCTATTATTACGAATTTGCGCCACCCGTTGCGCTTTCCGATACCGCCCGAATGATGCACTATGTAAATCCCGTACATGCCGGTGGACCTGGTTTAGGTGGCGCTTTTACTGGTGCTAATGTGATCATTGGATTTGTTGATCAAGGACTTGATTTTAACCACCCTGACTTTATCGATGCCAACGGAAACACACGTGTGTTGAGGTATTGGGACCATACGGCGAGCACGGGAAGTTCTGTTCCACAACCCTACAATTATGGTATTGTGTGGACTGAACAGGACATCAACAATGGATTATGTACCAGCAATGAAATTGGTACAGCACATGGTACGTCAGTCGCCGGTATTGGCGCTGGAAATGGAACGGCCAATGGCTCAAACAAAGGGATGGCTCCTGACAGTAAAATTATTGCCGTAGAAACGGATTTCAATCTCCCCAACTGGACCTTGACCATTGCAGATGCCTGTGATTACATCTTTAAAGTGGCAGATAGCCTTGGACTTCCTGCAGTTGTAAACCTAAGTCTGGGAACCTATTTAGGTAGCCATGATGGAAATGATCCTGCCTCTGAAATGATGGAGCAATTGCTTGATGAACAACCAGGAAGAATCATCATTTGTGCAGCTGGGAATGCTGGAAATAAAGGGAAATACCATGTTCGTGGTGAGGTTGACTCGGATAGTTCATTCGTTTGGTTTTCAAATAATACAAGCAATCAAGCCGCTTTTGGTCCAAACAAGATCTTTTTTGATTTGTGGTCCGATACCACCGAGGCTACCTATCAATTTGCTTATGGTGCAAATCTGCCCAATGGAAGTTATTCATCCAGAGCGCAAAGCAATTTCCGAACAGCCATGACGAATCTTGATGTTTCACTTTATGACACACTTTACAATGCCAATGGCAATCGGATAGCAACTATTGAAACATATACTGAAAAGATTGATGGTGCATTTCACCTGCAGGCATTATTCACAAATGTGGATACTACGAACTATTTGTACCGATTTATTACGACAGGTTCCGGTTCGTATGACTTATGGAGTGGCGCTTGGCTTGGCTTGAATAACATCGTAGGTCTCTTGCCTACTGAGACTGTGTATCCGCCAATTGTCCATTACCATGGTCCAGATAGCTTGCAGTCAATTGTATCTTCTTGGAACTGCTCTGAAAAGGTTATTTCCGTTGGAAATGTGCGCTGTCGTCTTGGTCATATCGACAACAATGGCAATCAATACTATCCACCTTCGGACATGACACACCCAGGAAAACTTAGCCCAAACTCTAGCAAAGGGCCCAGTCGACACGACATCATTAAACCAGACGTCTCTGCCACTGGGGATGTCACTCTTGGATCTGGCCCAATGGCTTTTTTATTGAATCCAGCAAACAACGCGGCAATTGACTCTGGAGGATGGCATGTGCGTAACGGAGGAACATCTATGGCCTCCCCAACGGTCGCTGGCATCGCTGCTCTCTATTTAGAAAAATGTGCCTATTCGACTTGGGCTGACTTTAAAGAAGCTTTGATTGCCACTTCATTCACCGATTTCTATACGGGGACCGTCCCTAACAATGCGTATGGTTATGGAAAACCGCATGCCTTGAACTTATTGCTTCAAGCGAATTTCACAGCAACACTCACTGGAACACCTAGTTTTTGTCCTAACGGGGCAACAGACATACAAGTCAACTGTCCAAGTGGAATCTCGGAGATTCTATGGTCGGATGGCACTAATGTCAATCCAAATTCTGTAAGTAGCACAGGTCCAATTTATGCAACAGTCTATAATTCAAATGGATGTAAGACTACTACAGCGACAATGAACATCGTAGAATTGGACACTTTACCATTGCTTCCCATCTTTCAATCTGGGAATTTCCTCGCTACCTTGTCCTTTAGCAATTACCAATGGACATTAAACGGTCAAGATATTCCAGGAGCGACTTCTCAAACACTGGAAATTTTCCCGCCTTACGGCGTTTATACGTGCTATTGTCTCAGTCCGGATGGATGCATTACGGAAACTGCACCTTTTTCTCCTCTTGCTGGTATTCAAACCATTGACGGCACAGAAGTGCATATTTATCCCAATCCGACATCAGATCAATTTATGCTTGATGGACTTACTAACATAGAAAATGTTGAACTATTTGATCAACAAGGTAAATCCGTTAAGATTGAAGAAATTTCGTCAGGAAGCTATTCTATTGAACATCTTGAAAAAGGAATTTACACGCTCTTGGTTCGTTCGAATGAGCTAAAGTTCCAATCAAAAATCATCCGAATGTAGTCCTTGCCGAAAGAATTTATATTTTTGCGGGACACAAGTGCAAACACGACTGAATGAAATTAACAGGAATTATCGCTATTTCCGGAAGACCGGGACTTTTTAAAGTAGTTGCTCAAGGCAAAAACAACGTTATTGTAGAATCACTTATTGATCAAAAACGCATTCCTGCGTATGCTACTGATAAGATTTCTGCACTAGATGATATCAGCATCTACACCTATGATGAGGATGCGCCATTGCAAGGAATTCTTGCTTCTATTTTCGAAAAGCAAGAAGGAAAGGAAGGTCCATCACACAAAGATGATTTAAGCACCTTGGAGGCTTATCTTCACGGAATTTTACCGAATTACGATCAAGAGCGTGTTTACCCTTCAGATGTTAAAAAGATCTTCCAATGGTACAACTTGCTGTTGAAGACAGGTGCTTTAACTCCTGAAGAATCAACAGAATCAGTAGCTGAAGTTGAAGATAAGCCAAAAGCAGAAGTAAAGAAAGCTGCCACTAAAAAAGCACCAGCAAAAGGAGCTACAGCGGACAAAGCAAAATCTTCAAAGCCGGCAAGCGCGAAGAAAGTTACTGCTGTAAAAACAGGCTCTAGCCGAGGAAAATAATTGAAATTATACCATAGATAAGTCCGCCACGGTGGACTTTTTTTTTACCTTAAAGTATGGAACTGAAAAAACAAGCACGCACCTTCATGACCGAAGGATTGGTCATTGACTCATGGGAAACGATTAAAAAGTATTTCGTTGATTTAAGTGAACGTGAAATCCAGTCATCCGAAGACCTTGTTAAGTGGCTTCAGGACCGCAGTGAACTTGATGCTGTTTTGGAGGAAGATGCAGCGTGGCGCTACATTCGCATGACCATAGACACACGAGATGAGTCGTTGAGCAATGCCTACACATTTTTTGTGACAAAGATTCAACCTGAACTTGCGCCATATGACGATATTTTGAATCGAAAATTGGTCGATTGCCAGTTTACGAATGAACTAAAATCAGACCCTGCATATGCCATCTATTTTAAGGCCGTAGAAACAGCCTTAGAGATTTTTCGTGAAGAGAATATTCCTTTGGAAGCTGAGTTGAATGAAAAATCGCAACTTTTCGGGTCTATCTCTGCGGCACAATCGATTGAGCATGAAGGCGCACAAATTACCATGCAAAAAGCCTCCGCTCTTCTAAAGGAAACAGATGAATCACTTAGGAGAACGGTATTCGACAAAATGTCAGTTCGACGACGAGAAGACACACAAAAATTGCACGATCTATTCACTGAATTGATTGAAAAGCGTCATCATTTGAGTGTCAATGCTGGATTTGAGAATTTCCGTGACTACAAATTCAAAGCACTGAATCGATTTGACTACACCAAGGAAGACTGCTTTAACTTCCATCAATCAGTTAAAGATTTGATCGTTCCAATTGTTCGTGAAATTCAACAGGAACGATTATCAAAACTAGGTAAAAATGCTTTTAAACCTTGGGATACCGAAGTTGATCCTGAAGGAAAAGCACCACTCAAGCCTTTTGAAAATGGTGACGAAATGTTGACTGGAACTATTGCGATGTTCCACCAAATTGATACGTATTTCGGAGAGTGCTTGGAGAAGATGGACGAAATGGGACATCTGGATTTGGATTCGAAAGCCGGAAAAGCACCGGGAGGATACAACTATCCGCTATATGAGATTGGAGTTCCATTTATTTTTATGAATGCCGTTGGTGCGCAACGGGACTTAGTGACTATGGTTCATGAAGGTGGACATGCCGTTCACTCCTTTTTGAGTAGAGACTTAGCATTGACCGGGTTCAAGAATCTTCCTTCCGAAGTTGCTGAATTGGCATCCATGTCTATGGAGTTGTTGACTATGCATCTGTGGTCTGAATTCTATAAGGACGAAAACAACTTGAACCGTGCGAAAAAGGAACAATTGGAGACTGTATTGAAAATTCTTCCGTGGATTGCTCAGATTGATGAATTTCAGCATTGGGTCTACGAAAATCCTAGTCACACGATTACAGATCGTGATGCCAAGTGGTTGGAATTATCGAAGGCTTATGGTACAGGTTTGACCGATTGGACGGGATATGAGGACCAATTGGCAACATCTTGGCAACGACAGATGCACCTTTTTGAAGTGCCCTTTTACTACATCGAATATGGTATTGC
>JAJTDQ010000123.1 GCA_021300505.1 Cryomorphaceae bacterium | reverse complement strand
CGTTCACCTTTGAAGTAGCGCAAATCAATGGAATCCCAATAGCCCTAATCGAAGAAGCAAAAACGCGAATGGATGAGCGCAAGGTGAAACTTGATCGATTGCTCAATGAGCTTCAAAAGGAGAAAACATATCTGGAACGACTGAATAAAGAGCACATTGAAGCGCAAAAATTAGCGGATGAAGCGCGTAAATCCTTTGTTGATCGAAAGGAACGTTTGGATGAAAAATTGAAAAGTCAACAAGAACTCTCAGAGCGCAACAACAAGTATATCAATGCGGGGAAGAAAATGCTTGGCTACATCGACCGGTACGTCACAAAATCAAGGAAAAAAGATGCCAATAGCCTACTGTTGGAGGAATTGAGAAAATATCTCGCTGTAGAAAAGGCTAAAACGGAGGCTGTGGTGGATGAAGCGAAGCGCAAAGCAGAGCTAACAGCCAAAAACCCGAAGAAGAAGAAAGTTATTCCACCTGAGAAAGATCCGAATCAACAGCACCGTATCGTTGTTGGTTCAACCGTTCGCATGATTTCAACGAAGCAAAATGGAACTGTAGAATCCATTGAAGGGAATACCCTTACTGTGGTGTTCGGATTTATGCGATTGAAGGTCGAACGAGAAAAATTGTGTTGGATCAAATAGATCTTCAGAATCGTGCGGTAAGTCCAGCACTAAAGATGGGTCCACCTAGACCGATTTCACCAAAAATACCAATGTTTTGAGTGAAATGGTAAGAATATCCCGTTGAAATCCGATAAGCCACGGGCAATGAAATAAATCCGATATAGCGATTCAAGAACTTTAAATTCTGACCGTTTAAATAAAGTTGAGGCTTTAAACGATTTAAACCAATTCCCATCGTTATATACAAATCAGAACGACTTACCTCCTTGAGTAAATGAAAGTTCGCATTTACCATGAAGCGATATCTTGGGACTTTTAAAGTGTAATGACCAAAAGGGTTTATGAGTTCATTTACGATATCAAAGCGATCAGTTATTTCCTGATAGAACGAAGAATCATTGATGTCAAAATCAATTTGACCATATCGGTAATTGAATTCAGCCCCTAGAGAAAACCATGATTTTAGTTTATAATCAATGTTGACACCCATTCCTGGATATCCCGAATAGTTTAATTCATCCTGGTAATTGGATGAAATTTTAAAAGCCATTTTCAACAAAGAAGGCCCACCGGTATACACTTGGATGCGAAAGGGATGTGCTACCTGAGCAAACGATGTGTTCATCGATACCAAGAGAAGTGTAAGCGCGATTCTTTTTTTCATGGCAAAAAAAATCCCCCTGGCAAACCAGAGGGACATTCTGTTTAAATGAATTAATTGTTTTGCAATTTGATCAAGTTCAAGGCAGAACCTGCCCTAAACCACTCAATTTGTGAGTCATTGTACGTATGGTTCAGTGTAATATTCTCCTTTGATCCATTCTTGTGTGCAATCTCCAACGTCAATGGTGTTCCAGCACTGAATGATTCTAGGTCAATGAAGTTGAATGTATCATCTTCCTTGATTTTTTCATAATCTGCTTCATTCGCAAACGTCAGCGCCAACATCCCTTGTTTTTTCAAGTTTGTTTCGTGGATGCGTGCAAAAGATTTCACAATTACTGCACAAACACCAAGGTGGCGTGGCTCCATCGCAGCATGCTCACGAGAAGAACCCTCTCCATAGTTGTGGTCACCCACAACGATTGATGGTATTCCAGCCGCTTTGTATGCACGTTGCACCGCAGGTACCTCACCCGCTTCCATCGTTAATTGATTCACTACTGCATTTGCTTTTCCGTTGAATGCATTTTCAGCACCAATAAGTAGGTTGTTTGAAATGTTGTCCAAGTGTCCACGGTATTTCAACCAAGGACCAGCCATTGAAATGTGGTCAGTCGTACATTTTCCTTTTGCTTTGATCAAAAGACGCGCACCAAGGATATTTTTACCATCCCAAATTGGGAAGTTTTCAAGCAATTGTAGGCGTGATGAATCCGGAGCAACGATGACGTTCACACCACTACCATCTTCGGCAGGCGCTTGGTATCCATTATCCTCTACTGCAAATCCACGTTTTGGTAGCTCGTCCCCTTGCGGAGCGGTTAACATGAACTTTTCACCTTTACTGTTTACCAGTGAATCTGTAAGTGGATTAAATCCTAGATCACCGGCGATTGCCAATGCAGCCACCATTTCAGGAGACGTTACAAAGGCATGTGTATTTGGGTTACCATCGGCACGTTTCGAGAAGTTACGGTTGAATGAATGCACGATTGTATTGCGCTCTTGCTTTTCAGCACCTGCTCTGTCCCATTGACCGATACATGGTCCACACGCATTCGTAAAGATTTTTGTACCCATTTTCTCAAACGTATCCAAGATACCATCACGATCTACTGTGAAACGTACTTGTTCAGATCCCGGGTTGATACCGAACTCTGCTTTAGGCGCAATTCCTTGTGCAACCGCTTGCTCAACAATCGATGCCGCACGCGCTAAATCTTCATAGGAAGAGTTTGTACAAGAACCAATCAATCCCCACTCAACTTTCGTCGGCCAGTTGTTCGCTGCTGCTTCTGTCTTCATTTTAGAAACTTGTGTACCTCGGTCTGGGGTAAATGGTCCGTTGATATGAGGTTCCAATTCTGTCAAATCGATTTCAATGACTTGATCGAAGTAATCGTTCGGATTTGCATAAACTTCAGCATCTCCTGTTAAGTGTTCAGCAATTTTATCTGCTGCATCCACAACCTCTTGACGTCCTGTAGCGATTAAGTAGCGACGCATTGAATCATCGTAACCAAACGTTGAAGTTGTCGCTCCGATTTCTGCACCCATGTTACAGATGGTTCCTTTTCCGGTACATGAAAGTGAAATCGCTCCGTCACCGAAGTACTCAACGATTGCGCCTGTACCACCTTTTACTGTAAGAATATCAGCCACCTTCAAGATCACATCTTTAGCAGATGTCCATCCATTCAGTTTACCTGTCAATTTAACCCCGATAAGTTTCGGAAATTTAAGCTCCCAAGCCATTCCTGCCATTACATCTACCGCGTCAGCTCCACCAACACCGATCGCTACCATTCCAAGTCCACCAGCATTTACCGTGTGTGAATCCGTTCCGATCATCATTCCACCTGGGAACGCATAATTTTCAAGAACTACTTGGTGAATGATCCCTGCTCCTGGCTTCCAGAAACCGATACCGTATTTGTTGGATATAGATGAGAGAAAATTAAATACCTCATTGTTTTGATTCAACGATTCTTGAAGGTCTTTACTTGCTCCAACACGCGCTTGAATAAGGTGATCGGCATGCACAGTTGATGGTACCGCCACCTTTTTCTTTCCTGCCTGCATGAATTGCAACAAAGCCATTTGAGCTGTTGCATCTTGCATTGCTACACGGTCTGGTGCGAAGTCCACGTATGAATTTCCACGTTCAAATGCACTTGACGCATTACCCTCCCAAAGGTGGGCGTACAATATTTTTTCGGAAAGTGTTAAAGGGCGACCTACCACTTTTCGTGCAGCAGCGATGCGCTCTGGGTATGCGGCATACACCTTCTTGATCATGTCTAAATCGAAAACCATCGTGAAGAAACTATTAAATTTGTATTTGAATAACGGTTGCAAATGTAGTAAATCTTGAACGATTGACAGCCGAAAAAGGCCTTGAAAAAAGGATAAAACTGAGCGATTTTCGCTTGATTTTTGAAAATGTTCGATGAGAAAGCAAGTCGCAGAGCATTTTTTTCTGCTGAGGACTAGTATTTTCTGAATAAATATCTATCTTTGCACCCTTAAAATTTTTATTCATTAAACATTTCTATCATGAATTCTTACGAAACTGTTTTCATCTTAACTCCCGTTTTGTTTGACGATCAGGCATAGGAAGCAGTGCAGAAATTCGAGGGCGAAATCAAAGCAATGGGTGGAAAAGTAAATCATTCGGAAAGCTGGGGATTGCGTAAATTAGCGTATCCAATCCAGAAAAAATCGACTGGTTTCTATTTCCTCATTGAATTTGAAGGAGAAGGCAACAGCGTTGCTGGACTCGAACTAAGCATGAAGCGCGATGAGCGTATTTTACGATTCTTAACTGTCAAAATGGACAAGGATCACGTGGCATACGCAGAAAAGCGCCGCAACAAGGCTGGAGAGAAAAAATCTGTTGAAGCCGAGGCTTAATTAATCACTCTTAAACGAAAAAGAACATGTCAAACGATATCAGATATCTGACACCGATTAATATCGAAATCAGAAAAGACAAATACTGCCGTTTCAAGAAAAGCGGAATCAAATTTATTGATTACAAGGATGCAAATTTCCTTTTGAAGCTCGTGAATGAGCAAGGAAAAATCCTGCCACGCAGAATCACTGGAACATCGGCTAAATATCAAAAAAGAGTCAACAAAGCGATCAAGCGTGCACGTCACATCGCAATCATGCCATACATTGGCGATATGCTTAAGTAATTGTTTGTTGAACACGAAATTAAGTTACCATGGAATTAATTCTAAAGAAGAACGTAGATAAGCTCGGATTCGCGAATGAAATCGTAACAGTAAAACCTGGATACGGTCGTAACTTCCTAATCCCGCAAGGATACGCGGTGCTTGCAACAGCATCTGCTAAAAAAGCGCACGCTGAAATCATGAAGCAAAAAGCGCACAAGGAAACAAAAATGTTGGCTGAAGCGCAAGAAATTGCTGCTAAATTGGAAGCTACATCTGTTACTATCTCTACAAAAGCTGGTGAGAACGGCAAGATTTTCGGATCTGTAAACACTGTTCAGTTGGCTGAAGCATTGAAGAAAGCAGGATTTGACATCGACAGAAAGTCGCTTAAAATTAAAGATGAGCCTATCCGTGAGGTTGGAACATTTGAAGCTGAAGCGAGCCTTTACAAAGGTGTTAAGCCTACATTCAAATTTGACGTTGTTGGCGAATAAGCCACAAAAAAAATAGTTTGGAAAGCCTGCATTGCAGGCTTTTTTTTTGGACCTTTGTGTCATGTTTCGTTGCCTAGCTATCCTTTTTCTTATCTCAGTTCTTGCTGCATGCGGCCCTCAAAAAAAGGGTTCTCAAGAAAAGGATGATGCTAATTCTCAAATCAACTATGCCAAGTGCATCGACATCCACGAAACAACATCAGGGACGATTGTTAATCTTCTTGAACCTGATGCCAACATTCAATACAGGTATTTCCTAGGAAAAAACAGTCAAGACTGCCCAAAGAACGCGACGTTTATTCAAGTTCCAATAAAAGGAATCATTGCCTTGAGTGGGACGCATGTGGGAATGCTCTCAGTCTTAGATGAAATTGGCCTCATTCGAGGTGTTCCTAATGGCAAGTACATTTATAATAAGTCCTTACGTAAACGACTATCCCAAGGGAAAGCGAAAAGCTTGGGGACCGAAAGTGGTATACCTGTGGAATCCATTATCGCGTTGCATGCCGATGTATTGATGTACAGTGGTGGCTTTGGTACTGGTTATCCGAAGGAGGTTCAACTTCAAAAACTAGGAACTATTTGTATCCCCAACTTTGACTGGAAAGAAGCACACCCCCTAGGAAAAGCCGAATGGCTGCTTTTCTTTGGTTATCTGACTGGTAAGGAAAAACAGGCCAAGGCCTATCTTTCAAAAGTTGAAAAGCGCTATTTAGACTTATGTCA
>JAJTDQ010000122.1 GCA_021300505.1 Cryomorphaceae bacterium | reverse complement strand
CTGATGCGGTCTTGGTGCCCTCGAGTTATGAAGGTGAGGTGACCTTGAAAGATGCCACACTCGATGAGTTGTTTAACCTGGAAATCACAGCCGCTTACCAGCTGGGTTTTGAGGATGAAAACATGAAGACTGCTGCATCGGCTTATCTTGCAAATGGGAAATTGGCTCGGTTTGAATTCAATTACCGGCCAGATTATGAAGGTGCGGACGCCATCTTGCTGACCAACCCTTTTGGGATTTTTGTGTTGACGGGTGCGATCATTGAATTTGCGTACCTGGAAAACAGTCAAGTTACCCGAATGGCTGAAGTGGAAGATGAGCCGGTTGAGGAAGAAATGGATTTTGGAATGTTATAAGTTACAGATGTCAAGAAGAATTAATTTATCAGATAGTAAAGGCAGAAATGCCGAGGTTATTTTTAAGTCCATCGCGAAGAAACCTCTAGTGAAAACAGTCACTGCGGAAGGAAAAGCTACGCAAACAGCGAGGGTTTTGAAATCTACCGTCGAAAACTCCTACGAACGCCTGCTCAAGAATCTAGGAAACGATGAAGCCATTGCAGAAGCATTGATGGCCACAGATCCAGAATTCAATCCGCAGTTAACAGGCTTGTTTGTCATCGAAAACAGTAAGGTCTATATCAATACGGATTTGAAACCTGTTTTTAAAATTCAAAAAACGGAAGCCGTTCATTTGCCCGACGGCACCTTGAAAGAAGAGCGCACCCCGAAAGAGACCATCGCCAACATTTTGTCTGAATTTCCGGTTAAACCAGCAGGGAAGTTCTTGCCAAAGAAAGAGGTGTACAACAAATTCGTCTTTTCGAAGAAGTACCAGATTACCCACATCAACGGTTTGACTTTTGATTTTTTGTTTGAGATGGCCAAGGAGCTTCACGAGCAAGATGCTTTGATGTTATTGGTTGGTGGTGAGAAAGGTAATGAACCGCTTGTTTTTCAGGATGGTGGAAAAACCTACCGCGCTTTTCTAGAAGGGAGGATCAAGGATAATTCCTACATTTTATTGATGCACCTGTCAAATTTAGAGCTCAAGGGTTTGTGATTATGAAATGTAACGAAGTACTTTAAATAACCAAAAGTCAATTGTTATACACAGATTCATTTCGCATACCCACAGCATGGAAAAAAAAGTTGTCATCAAAACGAATCAAGCGGTTATTTCCTTTACGAAAACCGCACTTCCAAACGGATACCTTGGTAATATGTTTGCCAGTCCAATCGTGTATAAAGGAGAAGATTGGCGCACTGCCGAAGCCTTGTTTCAGTCTTTACGTTTCGATGATACATCGATACACGAGATGATTAAGCAGGAGAAGAGCCCCTTAATGTTAAAAATCAAAATTAAGTCACTTAGGAGTCATATGATCTTGGATCCAACAAAAGAGCAAGACATTGAAAACATGCGCTTGGTGCTTCGATTGAAATTTGAACAACATCCGGACTTACGCGCGTTACTTTTATCAACAGGTGATGCACTGCTGATTGAAGATGTCTCCAAAAGGAAAAGCGGAAATGGCGTCTTTTGGGGTGCCTATCTTTCCGAGGGAGAATGGTACGGTGAAAATAAGTTAGGTCAATTATTGATGGAGTTGCGAGAAGAGATCCTATAATTAGCAGCGCAAGCGTAACTTGCTATTAGGCCTCATTATGATGTGAATTAGCGGGAACTCGTCTGAATTATTTTCTTGTACATTTCAAACAAATTTCCAAAAATCATTTTTTTTATCCGAGATTTTCGTATACTATTGTAAACGTAGGGTTCCCACAAAATAGTTGAATAAAAAAATAAACATTGGATTTATCCAACAGGTATTCTTGTGTCTCAAAGTGAGCAAGGAATGATCGTCTAGTATTCACCTTAATAAAATGATTATGAAAGTTTTAATTTGTTTTTTAGCTGCTTTTTTAGTGAATTTCAACGTACGTGCTCAGGATAGCCTTCCGTGGATTCAAAGACCAGAAAATGTGAGTTTTCTCGCCATGGTAGATTCCGTTTTCGAACTGCGTTTCAAAAAGCCAATGGATCTTTTCCCGGTGATGGATGCAGGTGCGCTCAACTTCGCGCAGTGTGAATCGAAGATTGGTGCTTGCACAGAAGAGTATATCTACAATGAAGCGTATATGCACGAAATGATGACGTTCAGTGGTCCAATCGAGGAATATACGGTTGCGAGTGTCATCAAGGCGATAGAGACGGCTGGTGATAATCCATCGATAGCTCATCTCATGTATTTGCTTGATCCAGACAAATATTGGATTGGTTACTATCCGATGGGAGGGAAGTACTTGCTTGTTATCTGCTTGAGTGTTGACAGAGAAAAGGCGTATTCCGAAATGGGGTTGAGGTATGGGAAATGAGGATGGATATCCAAAAAATGAAAGCGTACTTGTTTAATGCTTAGACATAAAATCACCATTCATTTTGCTTCAGAACAGTTGGTGCGATGAGTTACGGATGGTTCAAGATTACAATGACAGTCTTAAATCCCAAACCGTTTTGCTAATCCTATTGTTTTATTGAATCGATCGTCATCTATTTCGCTGACTTCCAGCTCTAACAGATTATGAACAACTTTATCATTGAATGTTCTTTCAAATAGGTATTCATCCGTTGAGAAGGAAGATGTTATTTGATGAAATGTATGATCATCAGCGCTTTTAATCAGTCTCCTTTGAAAGTAGTTTCGACCTGGAGTGCCAAAATGAACGAAAAAACCATTTATCTTATCGGTTCTCTTTTGCTTTAAAATACCATCAATTTCAGCCAGGGGGTAGGGCTTATTTGTTTCAAATTTCAACCCATTTGATGTTGGATCCTCGAACCAGTAATAGGTTAGTTTATCGTTGGTCATTTCATTTTTTTTGATCAGAATACCTGATGGTTAGCATGTAGTGACATATGGCTATTTATTCATCATTACCATATAAACCAAATCGTTTCAACATTGAACCTCCTTTCGTTGTGTCATCAATGGTTATTTCCTTTTCCAATTCCAAAAGGCTTTTGACCGTTGTTTTATTCAATTCCACTACAAGTTTGTAATCAATGGCTGAAAACAGACTACATTCTTGGGTAAAACCATTTCCCTCTTGACTAGTTATAACTGTACGAGAAAAACATTCTCCCTGTTTATTGCCAAAATGAACGAAACAACCATTTATATTCTTTGTATTATTTCGCTTTAAAATTTCATCGATTTCAGAGAGCATGTAACCTCTTTCTGTATCAAATTTCAATCCTGCCCCATCCGAATCTTCGAACCAATAATAGATCAGTTGTTCATTCATCATCAATTATTTAGTGATACAAAATCGTGAATCAAATTTTAAAATCTCGTGTGTTCGTTTATTGGCTAAAAATCCTTCTTTAGCCAGCATGCAAAGGATATAATCGTATTCGATTTTCTTTCCAAATCGATAAAGTATAAATCTGTCAACCGTCTTCCGATCGAGAGCTTTTAATCTATCTAGTCTCAAGTCTAATTTTCGAATTGATTGAGTTTTGGCCCATTCTTGAATTTCAGATACAAAATCAGCTGCTTTCAAAAGTTCATAAGCTGATTCATCATTCAAAAGTGCATCACACCCCATACTCGAGCGCACCAATTTCAATCTATTCAATACTTCACTTTTTGAAATTCCAATCAATGCTAGATACTTGTAGTACTCGGAATTTGGATTGATAGGAGTTAAATATTCCCGGAATATTTTCTCTTCCAATGGTCTTCCATCGGCGCACCAATAGGTAATGATTTGCGCAAGGGCTTCATGTGTTATTTTATCTGCTTTGCCGGTTACGTCATCGAAATAATAACCACAATCCCATCTTAATCCATCAGAATCCAAAGGCCAATGGGTAAGCCAATGACCCAATTCATGACAAAGAACTAAATAACGTAATGAATCCTCTGCAGTTTGAACGCCAATAGCAAGTTGACTACTGATGCTAATTGCCGTATTTCGAATACGATCTTCAAAAAGTACAATGACCCCCTCGTTGACTATCTTATTATTGCAATCATCTTTGCAATTAATCTTTGAGTACTCTGGAATATAAAATCCTAAATATTCCGGCTCGTAAAATTCATGTATCTCGTCAAAGACATGGTTTCCGACGTTCTTTAATTTGAAAACTTTAGTTATATTATCGTAGGTGTCATAATATACCTCTGGAAATCGCTCGATACAAAATCCATTGTTTTCGAATAATTCCTTCAGCCACAGCATTTTCTGTAGTTCGGTTGCGGAGAAACGGTAGGGGTTAAGTTTTAACATGGAATATGTTTTAGTCCAATTAAAATTACACATTTAAATATTTACCTCAATTCCTGTTATTATTTCGCCTTAAAAGAGTTCTCCTACAAACCTAAATGATTCTAGGTTTTTTCATTTCCATAAACCTTTAATTTTTACTGCCATGAAGAAGTTATTCTTAGTTGTTGTGTCTTTTGTATTCGGGATGAATGTAATAGCCAAAGGAAATGAACAGTGGATTTACTGCGACGGAAAAATTGACAAGGTTTTTGAGATTTCTGCAGGTAGCAACGGGACGGAAATTCTCCGCATGTATAAAGATAAAACCTATGAGCACTTGCTTTATTCCTTGAAGAAAAATGGAAAAGAAGAGGTGGAGCGAATTATAGGTAAATATGCGATCAACAAGACAAAAATAACCTTTACAGCCCCTGCGAAAAAAGCCTTTTCCGGTAAATTCAAATACGGAACATTTCTGTACAATGGTAAATTCTACGCCAATCTTTTCGATATGACTTTCCGTAAAAAGAAGGAACTTTTTACATCTACACGTGACCGTAAATTCTTTAAGCCTTTTTTCATGTGTTTAAACAAAGATGTGGTGATCAACAACTCGGAATCTGACGAGCAAATAGATCTGAAACGCTTATTGAACTACATTCTCGAAGGAAAAGAAAAAGAAGAGGATAAGGTAATGGCGATTATGAGGCTGATCATTGAAAGCATTGCATACGATTACGATGGATACTACAAAGGAACGTACATCAACAAACAAACGGATGCCAAAAGTATTTTAGCGGGAAGTAATCGCCTTGCAGTCTGTGCTGGATATTCTTACACGATGAAAACACTCTGTGACACGGCCGGAATTCAAGCAGAATGGGTGTCTGGAAATACGAAACAGGGATTTGCTGACCTCATGCATCTTGGTGGAAACCATGCATGGAATATCATTACTGTAAATGGAAAGAAACACTTGTACGATGTGACATGGGCAGATGACGGAACGACGATAGACATGCGTTGGGTTGATGTAGATCCATTGGTCATGCTAGGAACACATTTTCCTAGCCAAAGCGAGGATCAGTTGGTCAAGAATCCAATGACACAAGAGCAGTTCCTAAAGACCCCGGTTATTACTCCCATGAGGAGCCAAGCAAAACCAATCGCAATGCGTTTAAACGCAAAACAATTTGCAGGAAACACCTTTAAATTCGCCTTGCCAGGTAAACACGCGATTGAAGGAACACTTGCTCCTGCATCACTTGTTGAAACGGTATACAACAGCGAATCGGGTAGCTCATCAACTTCGTATTCTCCAAAAGAAATTGGTTCTAGTTATACAGAAGGCGACACCGATCTTTTGAAACACTACATTACCAAAGCGAATAAAAAGCACAGTGATACCTATATCAAGGGCGTTATTGCTGCGATAAAATTGAATGACATTAAGGCGCTCAAAGAATTGGTTGGAGGTGAAAACACAACTTTTTTTGACAAAAAAGGAAAGTTGAAATTGGATAAAAAGGCAGTTGCAGCATGTGTAAATTGGTCCGGCGAATTGACATCTTTGACGCGTACACGACATTTTTCTTTTTCGATTAAATCTGAGGAAACCAATCAAACAGAGAAAGACGAACTGCATATTGAAATACCCGACAAACTGAAGTTTATGCTTGAATTTGATGGACAGAATTATTCCATCATTGGCCTTGAGGTGTTTTAATGCTGTTATCCATTGATTTCTTTTTCGTCTGGGGATTATGAAGATTAAAACGCGCGAAGAAATACGACAAGAGGTGTTAGAGGATTACGGTCAAAAATCTCGAGCAAAAATACTGTTGAGCATAATTGGCATCCTACTCTTGAGATTGCTATTGAACAACGTTTTTGTTGCGTTGTTCACGATTGGCATTTCGAACCTGATCCCATTCATTCTTTGTCTAGTCATCGGTAATTTTCAATTGCTCCCATTTTCAATTCTCTTCAGTTTACCGTGTCATTATTTTTTATTCTGGAAGTCATTTGATGGTTCTGATGATCAACTTGAAATGAATCAAATGAATGACATGATGAGGACGGCAGCTCAGGAACTTTGGGTGCTTTTTATCAAACGTTGAATTTCGATACCCGCCAAATAACCAAGAAATGAATTCTGCTTATTGTCTTTTGGCACTGCGTTGATTCACATGTTTTTGAAGTATCCGTTTGGCTTCAATTTTAACTTCATCAATTTTTCTGGAACCCCACATTTCTTGTGTCGCAAAACGCTGTGTTTCGTCAAGATCGACAATCGGAGAGGGGTAATCCTTTCCGATTTTGAAGGAATAAAGCTCTTGCTCAAGCAAACTCATTTTCCATGGCTCATGAATAAATGCCAGTGGGATAGCTTTCAATTCAGGCACCCATTTTAAAATAAAAACCCCTTCAGCATCATGTTTCATTGAGTTTTTAATCGGATTGTAAATTCGAATGGTGTTCATCCCTGTAATACCGGCCTGCATGTGGATTTGTGGGTAATGAATTCCAGGTTCATAATCCAAAAACTGCCGAGCTAAAAAATGCAATTCTCGCCAATCTTGCCATAAGTTGAATACAAAAAAGGAAACCACCATGGCACGCATACGAAAATTAATGTAGCCCGTTTCTTTCAAGCAGCGCATGCACGCGTCTACGATTGGAACACCGGTTTTGCCTTCTTGCCACGCCTTGATGTATCCGTCATTTTTGGGTTTTATTGCGTTTGCGTAGGCTTTATTGAATGGTTCAAATTCTATGCGACATTCGTCTTCAAACTTTTGCATGAAATGACAATGCCAATGCAAACGCGAAACAAACTGGGATAAAGCTCGCTTATTACGAGATTTCGAGTAGTGTTGCATCGTGTATTGATAGACCATCCGCATGCTGATGTTACCATATGCAAGGTATGGTGATAATCTGCTGCAACTCGTTCTACTCAAACTAGGCTTTGAAATGTGGTTCGCATAGTTGACATGCCGGTTTTTAAGAAATCCATCCAAGTATTTCCATGCGAATGTTTCTCCACCTGGCTGAAAATTTGGATTACGCGTTGTGATTTCATCTGGTAAGCCAGGCCCTCTTATTGATTCGTAAAACGAAGAATTCAATTCTAAAATGTTCCAATGGGTTTCATCCACGATGAGCGGTGCAGACTCCATGCGTTCCTTCCATTGTTTATCCCAGTTAGATCTGGATTTCAATCGTCGGACAACCCCGTTGTGCGGGTATTCGTTCCACTCGATGTGCTGACGTTGACAGAATGCGTACATTGCTTTGTCTCTGTCATAGGTTAGATTGTTCCCAATTTCCTCGTGTGAAAAAATAATCCGAATGGAAAAGGAAGTTTGCAACGCATGAAACACATCTAATGCCTCTCGGTGAAATATATGCAAGTGAGCATGAAGACCATTCAATTTCTCTTGCATGTCCAATAATGATTGATGAACAAAGCGCCAATGACGAATATCACTGTCCGGTTCAGCCATAACTGAAGGCTCAAAACAATAAACAAAGAGAATGGGCAAGGATTGTTTTTGCGCATAGAACAGCGGTGCGTGGTCTGTGAATCGTAAGTCACGCTTGAACCAAACAACAACAATATCCTGTTTATCAAATAGTAAAGACAATTCTTAGAAAGGATTAAAAACAATCTAAATGTAAAACAAGAATAGGATTAGGTTGTTCAAGTAACCACAGATAAATGGGGACTAGATGCACAGCGCGGATGCTGGATCGGAAGGGTCATAGCCAATGTCAGCTACATGTGTCCAATGCGTGTTTTTGACAGAAAATCGCTCTCGACTATTGCGATGAAGAAATGGAATTGCTGCTGATGGCACCTCGGTTTGATAACATTCAGTAGCAGGAATTTCGATACAATCTTGTTCCAAATAAAGGGTCTGACGAATAGTGAAAAGTACCATATCCATGAAATACGTGTCCTCTTTATGAATCAAGTTTTGAGTCCAACCAAAATAGTTGTAGGTAAGAATGTATCTATCCACCAATAATATCCATGCAGGATAATCAACATAAAAAAAACTGTCATCCTTTATGCGCACAAATTTGGTCCAAGTCATAGAGTAAGATTCGGCAGTTGGCTCATAACGGCTGCTACCAAGTTTACTCCAATAACGGTGTAAAAGTGCAAGGCTCGTTTCGGTTAAGAGCTTTGATAGTAGTGCGTGAGCTTGTTGACGAATCGTTTTTTTGTCCGCAATTTGGGTCAATACTAAGAGATAAAAAACGCAATATTTCTCTAATCTCTCATTGGTGAAATGTGTTAGGACATCAGTTTGTTGCAAAATAAAATCAATTGCTTCTTTGGAATACCTTATTTCGAAATCAACCAATTCAAAATAGGAGTGATCAAGAGTGTCCCAACGTTTTTTTGACTCGATTGGATCAGCGAAAATAGGGGCATTCTTGTTTCGGAACTGTGCAATAAAAGCAATCCGAGTAGTGCAGGATTTCATGTGTCCAGAATGCGCGTTTTCGTTCTTCAACGTTTTACCACAATACCCACAAGTTAGCGAGAATAATGATACCGGTTTTATTTTTCCATTCACAGGGAACTTACGAATTAGAAGAGATGAATTGTCGCGTTGCTCATTCATTTAGGCTAGAGTATTTCTTGTTGAAGCTATCGAAGGTAGTAAACACGAAGGGCAAAGTCAAACGTCTTTAAGTCGATTTTCATCTTTTTATCCGCTTCACTTCGCCCTGTGTTTTATGGTTGAATGTTCAACCATGAATTATTCGTAGAATAACTTATAACGAACACTCTCTATGCCAACTATAGAAACTAAACACCTCTTTATTTTCTTGCATCTCAAGAGGTAAGTCAGCAAAAAGTGCCTTCATTTTTTTATGACTACATTTTACGCCATCAATGGCACATCGGACATAATCAACATCAAAGCGGTGCACCTCATTGTCAAGAATAAGTCGCGGTTGTGC
>JAJTDQ010000121.1 GCA_021300505.1 Cryomorphaceae bacterium | reverse complement strand
TTGGTGCGGTCAACGATGTAATCCAAGAACCCATGTTCCAAGACAAATTCTGATGTTTGGAATCCTTCAGGAAGATCGCGACCGATTGTTTCTTTCACCACACGTGGTCCAGCAAAACCAATCAATGCGCCTGGCTCAGCGATATTGATATCTCCCAACATGGCAAATGACGCAGTCACCCCTCCTGTAGTTGGATCTGTCAAGAAAGAAATGTAAGGCAAGCGTTTTTCTGCCAACTGACCAAGCTTTCCAGAAACTTTTGCCATTTGCATCAATGAATACCCAGCTTCCATCATTCGTGCCCCACCCGACTTCGAGATAATCATAAATGGCGCATTTAACTTAATCGCTTCATCAATAGCGCGCGCGATTTTTTCTCCCATCACAGAACCCATTGATCCTCCGATGAAACCAAAGTCCATGGCCGCAATGACGAAATCGTGACCGTCTAACTTTCCTTTTGCTGTGCGAATCGCATCCGTCAAGCCTGTATTCTTTTGTGTCGCTTTTACACGGTCAACATATTTCTTCGTGTCCTCAAAATTCAAAGGGTCTCCTGAAGTCAACTTTTCATCCAACTCAACATATTGTCCATCATCAAATAGAATGTGGAAATAACCTTCAGATGGAATACGCTCATGGTTCGAACAACGGTCGCACACCCATGCATTTCTTGCTAAATCTTCAGCAGTAAACAAAGTTTTGCAATTCGAACATTTCGACCACAATCCTTCTGGTGTTTCTTTCTTCTCACTTGTAGAAGTTGTAATCCCTGTTTTATCTCGTTTAAACCAACTCATAATTTCTAGTTTAGCATCAACAATTCGATTGTTGATTAAAGGGTATTGATATTATTCAAATCTTCGAATGACTTTACCAAACGATCGATGAAGGTAATTTCTCCTTCACGCATCCACTTGCGAGGATCGTAGTATTTTTTGTTCGGCAACTCTTCACCATCGGGATTTCCGATTTGCGTACGGAGGTATTCTAATTTATTCTCTACGTAGTCACGCACACCTTCTGTAAAAGCGAATTGCAAATCCGTATCGATGTTCATTTTAATCACTCCATAACCAATCGCTTCACGAATCTCTTCCAAAGTTGATCCTGATCCACCATGAAACACAAAGTCTACTGGATTTGGTCCAGTGTTGAACTTCTGCTGTACATATTCCTGAGAATTCTTAAGAATTTTCGGTGTCAACTTCACATTTCCCGGCTTATACACACCGTGTACATTTCCGAAGGCCGCGGCAATGGTGAATTTATCCGACACCTTCATCAACTCCTCATACGCAAAGGCAACTTCAGAAGGCTGCGTGTACAATTTCGTGCTATCCACATCGCTATTGTCTACCCCATCTTCTTCACCGCCTGTAATGCCCAACTCGATCTCAAGCGTCATTCCCATCTTGCTCATGCGAGCCAAATACTGTTTACAGATCTCAATATTCTCGTGGATTGGTTCTTCGGAAAGGTCAATCATGTGTGAGCTGTACAATGGCTTTCCTGTCGCAGCAAAATGTGCTTCACTTGCATCCAAAATACATCGCACCACCATTTGAGAATTGAATGATGACTGGCGCATTAACTTTTGCTGCTGCTTCCATTACACCATTTACGGTGCTTGAACTTGTCACATTGACCGCAGGCAAAGCATATCCTTTCTCCTTCGCATGGCGAAAAATTTCTTGAACACCGTCTCCTGTTGCCACGCCGGGCTTGATTGAATGACTCATTGTGCCGTTGTTTTTGATTGCGCAAATGTACACAATTCTATGCTGAACCAACAAGCACATCCTGTAGTTTTTGGCATTCAATTGTCAGTATCTTTCTGACTGTAAGGCATAAAAAGACCGTCTTTTTTTCATTACATTTGTCTGTTCGCGAAACGACTGGAAGCTCCGAACACTAACAAACAACCGCACTTTTTCATGAATTATCTTCAGGAACTGAATGACAGTCAGCGTGTCGCTGTTGAGGCAATCCATGGACCAACAATGGTAATTGCTGGCGCAGGATCTGGAAAAACACGTGTACTCACCTACCGTATCGCTTATATGATTGAGAACGATATTGATCCGTTCAACATCATGGCTTTGACCTTTACCAACAAGGCTGCACGGGAGATGACCGAACGTATTGGAACAATTATCGGTGGTTCGGAAGCTAAGAACATCACGATGGGAACTTTCCACTCCGTGTTCTCACGCATTCTTCGTTTCAATGCAGATCGACTCGGATACCCTAGTAATTTCACGATCTATGACACGCAAGACTCGAAAGGATTACTGAAAGAAATTGTCAAATCACTGAACCTCGACGATAAACTATACAAACCAGGGATCGTGCTGAACCGCATCTCCTCAGCAAAAAACAACTTGATCTCTCCTGAAGCTTATGAGATGAATGCAGACATCATGAAGGAGGACATTCAGTCCAAGCATCCAGAAATGGCAAGGATCTATAAAACCTATGCCAACCGCTGTTTTAAGGCTGGCGCTATGGATTTCGATGACTTGCTCTACCAAACGAATGTGTTATTGCGCGACTTTCCAGATGTCTTGCAATACTACCAACAAAAATTCAAATACATTTTGGTCGATGAGTACCAGGATACCAATTATGCGCAGTACTTGATTGTGAAAAAATTGGCTGCCGTTTATGAAAACATTTGTGTAGTAGGCGATGATGCACAAAGTATTTATTCCTTCCGTGGTGCGAACATTCAGAACATTCTGAATTTCAAAAACGACTACCCAGATTTTAACCTGTTCAAGCTCGAACAAAATTACCGCAGTACGCAAACCATTGTTGAAGCGGCAAACAGTGTAATTGCGCGAAACAAAGATCAAATCAAGAAAAATGTTTGGACAGACAATCCAGCTGGAGATAAAATACGTGTGATTCGCACATTGACAGACAATGAGGAAGGGAAGGTAATCACGGCAAAGATTTATGATCTAAAACAAGATACAGGAAGTACCTTCAATGACTTCGCGATCTTATACCGAACAAACAAGCAATCAAGGGCCTTCGAGGAATCCCTTCGCAAATTGAACATTCCTTACAAAATTTACGGAGGATTGTCCTTCTATCAACGTAAGGAAATCAAAGATTTGTTGGCCTATTTCCGTCTGACAACGAATCCGAAAGATGAAGAAGCACTGAAGCGTGTCATCAATTATCCAGCTCGGGGAATCGGAAAAACAACGATAGAGAAAATCATCATTGCCTCGGACGAACGCGGCGTGAGCATGTGGGATGTCGTTTCAAACATTGACCAATTCAATTTGGGATTCAATGCCGGAACGAAGACAAAAATTTCTGAGTTTGTAACGATGATCAACAGCTTTACGGCTCAACTCACGCGATTAAATGCCTACGATCTTGCACAAACCATCGCACGATCTTCAGGTATTCTTAAAGAACTTCATGGTGAAAAAGACAAAGGTCCAGAGGAAGTGGAGCGTTATCAAAACGTCGAACAATTGATTTCGGGGATCAAGGAATTTACTGTTTCACAACCTGAAGATGCGGATCAATCGTTGTCTGAATTCATGATTGATGTGGCACTTTTGACTGATGCGGACGAAGACAAAGGAGACGAAAGAAATCACGTTACGTTGATGACCATTCACTCGAGCAAAGGACTTGAGTTCCCTTATGTTTTTTTGGTTGGAATGGAGGAAAATCTATTCCCGTCACAAATGGCGCTTAATTCACGTACTGATCTTGAAGAGGAAAGACGCTTGTTTTATGTCGCAGTGACTCGTGCTAAAGAAGTGTGTACCCTTTCTTTTGCGGTATCACGTTTTATATGGGGAAATCTTGTCACTTCTGAGCCTAGTCGTTTTATAGATGAAATTGATCAAAAGTACCTTCAACATGAAGCGCCACCTAGAGGTCAAGGTCGTTCATTGACAGGTCGATCTACTGGATTTGACAATCAGTTCCAAGGTGGTCTCAACCGAACAATGAGTAATCCTGGTTCAAATTTTAAATCATTGGATGAATTAAAGGAACGCGCTGCTCAGAGTGCTCAAAACTCGGCATCATCCTCTGACATCATGGTGGGTTCTAATGTCCTGCACAAACAATTTGGAAAAGGAAAAGTCACGAAATTAGAGGGGCAAGGCGCTGATCGAAAAGCGACCATCTTTTTTCCGCATCATGGTGCCAAGACGGTTTTGTTGGTGTTTGCCAAACTTACGATTCTGGAGTCTTAGTTGGAGCATGGACCGCTACGCTGATGGAACATGGACCACTGCGTTGATGGACAAGGATGACGTAATCGTAACTCGTAATTAAAAACTCGTAACTCCACCCTAGAACGGATATCCAATACCAAAGTGCAATACCGGTATAAATAGTTTCGGAACATATTGCTTGTAATTGGCTCCAAAAGCAGCTGTTGCTTCTGACACGAATTGAGGTCTATTTTTTGTAAAAATCCATTTCTCACCATTCGGTAATGCCGGATTACTGATTGGCAAACCAAGGTCGACTCGTACAATGAAGAAATCCAAATCGAAACGCAAACCTACACCAGCGGAAACAGCGATTTCACGAAACCAGTTTGAAGTAAACTGACTCCCTACTCTTTTCTCATCATTATTAAATGTCCATACATTGCCCGCATCTAGGAAGAATGCACCCTTCAACATTTCACCAAGTGAAAAACGGTATTCAGCTGATGCGCCTAAACGTATATCTCCGATTTGTGTCACAGTGCGATTTGTATCTAGGTAATACTTGTAGGATCCAGGTCCTAAAGCTCTTGCTCTCCATCCTCGATTGTCATTGGCACCTCCCGCAAAGAAGCTATAGTCATATGGCAAAGAAGTCTTCGTATTTCCATATGGCATACCTGCTCCCAATTGAAGTCGTCCGTGAATACTGCTTTTCTTCCCAAAAGGATAGGAACCATTCACATCGTTGTCCATGCGGATAAACTGAGAATATCCTACACTGGATCGATTGTGGAATTTAAATACAAGGAACCTTTGCCTTTATTTTCCTTCTCTTTGTTGTTGTATTCAAAAGTAATTTTCCAATCTTGCCAGATGAACTGATCGCTGTAGGCATTGCGAAGGAAGAGGTCATTCAATAAATCCAACTGGGCTTGAAAATCCGGTTTCTTATCGATGCGAACGAACTTCACTACTGAAGCAAATGGAAGCCCAAGCTGAATAACTTGCGTTTTTCCTTTTTCACCACCATAAAATCGCCACAAATAATTGAGCTGAAAGATGTGACGTTCAAAATCGCTACGACGCTGATAATTGTAGGCTGTTGAGATAACTGTTCTTGGCCGTTGTCTTTTAGACATTGCTGTGACTTTAGCCGGAAATAAACCTGGAATGTCCAACTTTAAACTTGGTCCAATTTCAAAGGTGTTAAAACTTCTACCCGCGGTCTTAATTTTCTCTCCATCCAAGGTCTCGTCAAAAACGGGGGGTTGTGATTCAAAACCACCACTCACTGTAAACGTCAATTTTTCTGCGCCTCCGAATAAGTTTTTATTGATGTAGTTAATGGATCCAGATACCCCAAGGAAACCATTCGAGTTTGTAGCACGTGGCTCCAGTCCAAAACTTTGACGACTCGCAGGTACCAAGTAATAATGGACATCCAGTTTGTTCGTTCCAGGAATTTCGACCAACTCGGGTTTGATCACTTGAAAAACGCCAAGCTGCATCATCCTTGTATAGGTTCGCTCTAAGTAATATTCCTTGTAGTAATTTGTCTCCTCTAAATAACTTTGCAACTCAATAACATCAGGATCAATCGCTAGTTTTCCATTGTAATAAAACGTTGCTTTACGGTAAGGGTCAAGAATATTCTCCTTTCGCTTAAATACCTCTTCGTATCGGAATGTATCAATGGTTCTTAAAAACTGGCCATCCATGACGTCCCGACCTATCAAGTCCATGTATTTCTTAAAATTGCCTTTGTAATAAATGGTATCCGCAATATGGAAATAAACGTTATTGATGATGGTGTTCTGGTGTTTTATTGGAATAAGAGAGTCACGGTCTGTAGAACTTCGTACCATTCGATCCGAAATAAAGATGATCAAATTGGTCTTCATCGTCTGGTAAGAAGTATCTGCCTCGAAACTAATATGTGAACTACTGAACCCATACAAGGCATTGTCACGCATGTATCTCGCTAACTTGTCTCTAAAGGCATCCAATAGGTCGGTATCGAAAGGCTTCCCGGTCAATGGATGCTCCTCTGATTTCTTCATGTAATTTAAAAAGTTGCCTGATACAACTGTATTCTTGCAAAGTACACGAATTGTATCAATCGTGAACATCGGACCTGTTTGTACGCTGTAATGCACAACAGCCTTTTGGTGTTTCTTATACTCTACCTTAGCGGTGACGGTACTTTTGTAACATCCTTTTCTTTTGAGGTAAGCACCAATTTGTTCGACGGACTTATTGAAAGGTATGCTGTCAAAGACAACAGGTGCCTCACCAATCTTGTATTTAAACCACTCACGCAGAAAGAATTTTGGTTCAATGGTATCCTTTAGAGGCACGATGCGCTGCGTATACAAGGAGTCACCTTTCGCCCGTGCTTTTAAAATTCGTCGTTCATTGATCGCGTTTTGACGGTGTGTCTTACGCAGATTGACTTCACGCAAATGGATGTTTTTTTTAAATCTTTTTTGAGCAACAGACGCAGAGTCAATGGCATTGAAAGCGGCCAGACGCAACTTGACACCTGCCGTTTTGAAGTTTGGCTTTTGCCGTATGATTTCCGCTAGATCATCAACATCGAACTTCTCGCCCTCAAGAACAATTTTATTTTTTTTGACAAGGTATCTTCCTTCTGGAACATAGCGCGTAGATCTGCACGAAACAAGAACAAGGAGAATTAAGGGAATATATGTAAGTTTGATGACGCTCAATGAAGTACTTTATAGGTGCAAAAATAATAAATAACAAGTTGTGTCAGGACTATCGAAGAACAAGATAAAATGGATCCGTTCATTGCAGTTAAAAAAAAACCGCGATGACCTTGGATTATTCCTCGTTGAAGGTGAAAAAATGGTCGCTGAGGCCCTGCGTGATTTCCCAGAGATGGTTGAAGAGGTTTATTCTACCACAGATTTCACCTTTCCAAAATTCAACAAGAAAGTCGAACTCATTACGAAAATAGAATTAAGTCAGATTTCAGCTTTAAAAACTCCGAATAAGAGTCTTGCAATACTAAAGAAAGTGAACAATAAGGAGTCGGTTAAATCCAAAGGACTAATTCTCGCATTAGATGGTGTTCAAGACCCAGGAAATATGGGAACAATTCTTCGCACAGCAGATTGGTTTGGTATCGATACTGTTGTTTGTTCTGAAGACACTGCGGATATTTACAATCCTAAGGTGATTCAAGCCAGTATGGGGTCTATGTTGCGTATGAATGTAATCTACACTTCATTAGAAAATTATTTAGCGACGTGTGAACTCCCGATATTCGGTGCACTGCTCGAAGGGGAAAATGTCTATGGACGTTCGCTAGAAAAAATCGGGGTTTTGGTAATGGGAAATGAAGGAAAAGGAATTCGTCCAAATATAAAAACGTATATCAACACCCCTATTCATATCCCTGGTTTTGGAAAGGCTGAGTCATTGAATGTCGCTGTCGCAACGGGCATTCTACTTTCTGAATTCAAACGCAGAGAAGGCCAATGCTAACGCTTGGATTCCAAGTATTTCTGAACACGCAACAAGCTATTTACTCGAATATCTTCCCAGAATAAATTGACATCTCCAGCGTGATAGTTGTCCATGGTAAAAGCTAAATAACGGAAAGGAAACTTTGGCGGTTTGATCCAAATAACACCATCTGCTAGATGTGTGGTTACTGAATGTCGATACATCTTACCATTCGAAAAAAGAAATCCTAAGTGATCCTTTGAAGAGCCAACAAGCGACTTGTCCCAAGTAATGGGGTTTATCACTGCTTTTCCTTTATACCATTTGTATTGACGCATGTCAAATTTCTTTCTAAAGGTGTTCCATGTGACGTATCCGCCTATTTGTTGTTTGTTCGTCATCAAGGAAATTGTCGAATACATCGTGGTATCGATCCCAATTCCAGGAATGTACGCAGCAATAAGCTTTTTTTGTAATTCTTTCCCGTCAAAATAATCCCGCAGCAACATCGAAAGATGCGTAGAGCCTTGACTATGACCTGCCAAAATAATCCCTTTACCGTTGTTGTAATTTGCTAAATAATAGTCAAAAGCCGCACAAACGTCTTTATACGCCAACATCAACGCATCATACCCTCCACTATCTAGTTCATAGTACGAGCGAATGTGTGCTTGTTGATAAAAAGGAACATACAAATTACCTGCTGAACACCAGGCTGAGGCTTGCAAGGGAACAGCTGTCCCTACTACCTTCTCGCGATGAATCGAGTCGTTAATGGCGTAATTCCATCGTTGATCTTTAGCATCCAACAGAAAAGTTGGGTAGACATAAAAAACATCTACATCATCAGATTGTATTTCCGAAAATTCTGTTAAAAGTGTTTTCGGATAAGCTCCGGGTAATACCGCCCAATTTCCAGAATTTGAATAATCCGTTACCGTGGATTGGGCATAAACTGAAGCAGTACACAACGAAATCAAACAAAAAAGTATCGAACATAAATGATTCATTGCTTATTGATTTTTTGATGAATGGCTTCGGTACACTTCATGCCATCAATGGCGGCCGAGATAATCCCACCAGCATAACCTGCTCCTTCACCACATGGATAAATACCCTGAATCTCAACATGTTCTAATGTTTCGTTGTTTCTAGGAATGGAAATCGGTGATGATGTGCGTGATTCAGGAGCATGCAATACTGCATCGTTTGTCAGATAGCCATGCATCTTCTTGCCAAATTGAACAAAGCCCTTACGCAAGCGTTGGGCAATAAATTCTGGCAATACATCATCCATGCGCACACTGACAATCCCAGGTTGGTATGAGGATCTCGGAAAATCGGTTGATTTTTTATCTTGAACAAAATCTAGCATGCGTTGCGCTGGAACCTTCTGCGTTTTTCCAGCTGCTTCCCAACTCTTCTGTTCCACTGACTTCTGAAAATTCAAGCACACAAAAGGATCATTTTCAGATCCAGGGAAGTCCGTTGGGTAAACACTTACCACAATTCCCGAGTTTGAATATGGATTGTTTCGTTTTGAAGGTGACCATCCGTTGGTTACCACCTCATTTTGCGCAGTGGCACAAGGCGCAACAATCCCTCCCGGACACATACAAAAGGAATACACTCCTCGCCCATCAACTTGCTCCACGAGCGAATAACTGGCAGGAGGCAATATGTCGTCGTGGTGCTTTCCGTGGTATTGAATCTCATCAATCAGATCTTGGGTGTGTTCAATACGCACTCCTAAAGCAAAAGGCTTCGCTTCAATTCGAATCCCTTTGGAATGAAAAAGTTCAAAAATATCGCGAGCAGAGTGACCCGTTGCGACAATTAAATTGCTACACGAAACCTTTTGCAAGTAGTTGATTTCAATTTCTTTAATACTACCGTCTTCAAGCAATACATTCGTCAATTTAGATTCAAAATGCACTTCTCCACCATGATGAATAATTTCTTCACGCATCGACACGATAATCTGTGGCAACTTGTTTGTTCCAATGTGAGGATGGGCATCAACAAGAATATCTGAATCCGCACCAAAATGGACAAACATACGAAGAGCGCGATCGATATCACCTCGCTTCTTTGATCGCGTGTAAAGCTTACCATCTGAATAGGTCCCTGCACCACCTTCACCAAAACAATAATTTGACTCTGGATTTACACTACTCGACTTGTTCAATGTCGCCAAATCTCTTCTTCGCGAACGCACATCTTTTCCACGTTCATAAACAATTGGTTTCAATCCAAGTTCCAGTGCACGCAGCGCAGCAAAAAGTCCCGCAGGACCAGCGCCAACAATATGAATAACAGGAGCCTGACTCACCTCTTTCGGGACAAAGACCATTTCCTTTGCGGGGATTTCATCATTGTCATACACCTCAATGGCACAGTTGTAAAAGATATCGCGTTTGCGCGCGTCGATGCTACGTTTGCGCCATTCGTAGTGAAAGGTCCCTGTCGACTTGTTTGATTCACGAGCAATAACGGAAAGAAGAAAATGATCGTCCTTAAGTTCATCTGGACGAATACGGAATTGAACGACTTTACTCATTATCCTTCAAAAATGAACGACACCCACCACACGCGATTGTACAACCGATCTATTGGATTAGAAGAGTCCGTGTTGTCTTGAATAAATGAATTCATGAATCCTTGAGAATACTTCAATTCAATACCGAATTTAAAGTAGGGGGCAAAAAATTCAACTCCTGCGCCGAGCTGAGCTTGATAGTCGAATTTCTTTATTTTTATAAAAGGGTCATTGTAATTCTGAGAAGCATTTTCTTGCGATTGTAAATCAATACTTGGCTGTGCTCCCAGCAAGAAATACGACGCAAAATTATTCAATCGCAAGGTTCTAAATTGAAACATGAGCGGAAAATCGAGGTTCGTAGAATTCACACGTTCTTCTAAAAACACATCCTTGCCCGTATTTAAATCAAGAAATGTATAGTTTAATGCTCTTTCTTGGAACGATAAGGTAGGGATAAAACGAAGTCGCACAACTGGAGTACCTAACTTCATCGTGGTGACAATTCCAACCTG
>JAJTDQ010000120.1 GCA_021300505.1 Cryomorphaceae bacterium | reverse complement strand
ATTATCGGCTGCAGGACAAATCTCTAATGTTACTTTCTCACCAGTATGTAAGCCCACTCCGATGAGTTTCACAGCTGATTTCAGGGTGCGTTGCTTTTCAGCCATTATTCGTTTGGTTTTGTAAATTCTTTCATTTTTTGCTCAAGCTCCTGCAATTTTTTGAGGATATAAGGCAATTTTCTAAATCCGAAATACGATTTTTTAAAGTCGTCAATTGGAATTCCCGGCGACCCCATCAATGTATCTGCTTTCTTTACTGAATTCGGAATCCCGGATTGAGCGACTATTTTGGTTCCATCGGCGATGTGAAGGTGTCCTGCGATTCCAGCTTGACCACCGATCATCACTTGTTCACCAATTTTTGCAGAGCCCGCGATGCCGACTTGTGCTGCCATTGCGGTGTTTTTACCCACTTCTACGTTGTGCGCGATTTGACAGAGGTTATCTATTTTCACCCCTTTACGGATAATCGTTGACCCCATTGTGGCGCGATCAATCGTTGTATTGGAGCCAATCTCAACGTTATCTTCGAGAATCACATTTCCAATTTGTGGAACCTTTTGGTATTCGCCTTCTTCATTCGGTGCGAAGCCAAAGCCATCAGCCCCAACAACAACACCAGCATGAATAATACAGTTCTTTCCAACTTTACAATCGGTATAGATGCATGCCCCCGGATGAATTACTGAACCATCACCGATAACGACATTATCACCAATGTAAGCGTTCGGATAAATGCTCACGTTAGAACCAATTTTTACGTTATGTCCCACATATGCAAAAGCACCAAGGTAAAGCCCCTCGCCCACTTCTGCTGATTCTGAAATAAATGATGGCTGTTCTATAGCCGCTTGCTTGCGGGTCATCTGGCTATACATGTCGAGCAGCTTTGCAAAACAGGCATACGCATCGTCGACCTTCACAAGTGTCAACGAATCAGGTAGAGGTTTGGATGGATTGAAGGTTTTATTGACGATACAAATGCTTGATCCTGTGGTATAGATGTACTCTTCATATTTTGGATTGGCCAAGAACGACAAAGAACCAGGTGTTCCTTCCTCAATTTTAGCAAGTCCACTAACTGAAGCTTCGGGATTTCCGACTACTTCACCTAGGAGAATGCCCGCTATCTGACCTGCTGAAAATTCCATATTTCAAAAGTATTAAATCACACTATGTCAATAAAAAATCTCAACGTCATTTATCAACATTTTCGGTTGAATATCGTTCGCAGTCATTTTCAAAGCTGACATAAAACGATGTAATGTTGATTTTATTCTTGTACCAAATGGCAGTTGCTTCCGCGATACGGCCCGATGGATCCTTGAAAACGATGGTTTGAATTGCTTTCGGTTTCGCACGTAAGTCAGATTTTGAGAAGTCTATTTTTCCAGATTTTACGAAGCATTTCAAGATTGTTTTGGGATTGATCAAACGCATTGTTTCTTGAAGACAGGTTAACTTTTTCCCTTCATCTACGATTACCAAATCTTTATCTGCTGGAAAGCGAATGATTGTGCCATAGCCCTCCTTGGTGTTTTTTACTTTACGCGCACTGGATTCAGAAAAGTGTATTTCAGAAATAAAACTTTCCTGAGGTAATGTGAAATAAAAACTCATTTCTTTACCATTAAACTCCTTCAGCAATTTATAGACTTGCGGATTTCCTTGCTTAGCGCTCTGTTGAAAGTCTACATCACCATCATTCAGCACTTGGATCAAGTCATCTTTTGAGATTCCCTGGGATCTCAATTTCGCCATTTCCTCATCGGGAACAACCAAGACACGCTCAAGAATGCTGTTTTTTACACGATTCGATGGAAACCAAGAGCAACCGCGATTTTGAAAAAAGAATACGACAAATAAGAGACCGATACTAAAACCGATTCCGTAATATTTAAGTCTGCGAAGAAAAGAATCCATGAGAAAATTTGGACAAAGATACGAAAGGATAGAAAAAAGAAAACCGCCCCAAGTGAGACGGTTTCATTAATTTCTTTTTTCGAACAAATTAAATCAGGGCATCCAACTTAGCTTTCAACTGATCTTTAGGCACTGCACCTACTGATTTATCAGCGATTTCACCACCTTTAATGAATAAAATTGTTGGAATGTTTCGGATACCAAATTGTGCAGAAACACCGGGATTTTCGTCCACATTCACCTTGCCAATAATTGCTTTACCTTCATATTCCGCAGACATATCTTCAATGATTGGACCTACCATGCGGCAAGGACCACACCACTCTGCCCAAAAATCAACAACAACTGGTTTGTCAGACTTGAGGACCAATTCCTCGAAGTTTGCATCTGTAATTTCTAATGCCATATTCTTATTTTTAAACTATTTTACTACCTGTTAGTAGCCACAAAATTAACCAAATTCAAAATATAAATACCTTCTGATGGATTAATCAGCTACATTTTTATTTAGAACATTCATTTTCTTCATGGTCTTTTGATTTTCAGTGCGCAAACAATAAAAATACAGCCCATTTGAGAGCAAATTCGTATCAAATCGAAGGATATGTCCACCAGTAACATATTCTTTTTCACTCAATACTTGATTGGTAGTCAAATCAGCGTTTAACAATTCGAAGATGATGTTGCGATTCTTCTCTGTTGTGAAGTAAAATTCTGCCTCACCCGAAATAGGATCATTTTCCAAAGGGTAAAGTACACAATAATCCTCTTTGATAATAGACCCTTTACCGAGATAAGCCAACAACTTTCGGTAGGCGATAATCAACACCAACAAACCGAGTGAAACAATTAATACCCCGAGGAGCGTTTGAGTTACTGAAAATCCTACCAATACCATCATAATGCGATTAAATCTTGAATTTTTGACGCTTCTTCGTACACGTTCATCACTGAATCCACATCCAGCATTAACTCTTTTGCACTGATGCTCATGTATTTATCATTTCGAGACGGGTGCATCGTGACCTCGCTCTGATCATTAAAAAGTGCGTTTACTTTTGCAATGCGCTCGGTATCGTTCGGTACAATGAACTTGAATAAATACACTGAGGGCCATTCTTCCTTCAAGAGTGCTTCTTTCAGCTTTTCGTAGCGTTCGTCCATTCCTGTTCCTTTTTGTGTTGCAAAGATAATCGTTTCATTTCCTTGAAAAGCATTGGCTCATCGGAAAGATTGGCATTTTTCAAATCATCAAAAGTCATTATTCCTTTCGCCCTACAGCGCCTCACGGATTGAATAAACTCTAACTCATCCATTGGTTTCGAAAGCAATACATCCTCCTCATCAAACTCACCTGCCCACATTGAGCAGAAAGTCCTATGAATATACAACATGACACTCACTTCATGAATTAACCTTCTCGGTGTTGTTGATTGTGCAATCTTAAGCTTCTGTGCTGCAATCCATTCAAAGTAATGCATAACGGAGGTTTCAACCGAAGGAGAGAATTCTGTATTGGGTGAATTAAATGGTTCTAAATCTTCAAAATCAACTCCCAAAAGCTTTGCTGCCTCGTTGATTTTAAAGAGCGCAAGCAATCGAGATTTAAATGTGGCTGTAAGAATCGGCTTGGTAAGAAAAAACTGCTTATGGCCAAATAGGTGCTCATCTAGCTGGTCTTCAAAATTTTCTGGATCAGGGAATAATGCTAACGCATACTCAACAGTCATGAATGATTTCGTTTGTTTTTACGCATTCGAATATTCAGGAATTCGACAACAAGCGCATACACCATGGCAAAGTAGATATATCCTTTTGGAATGTGCTGACCAAAAGCCTCAGCCACTAGTAACACACCGATTGTTACCAAGAAACCTAGAGCTATCATTTTTATCGTTGGTCGTTGTTGAATAAAGTCACTGATTTGACGTGCAAAAATCAACATCACAATCATAGAGATAATTACCGCAAAATAGATAATGACTAAAGGATCGTGTCCTAAATCCTTCTTTAAATCGTTTGTCATTCCAATAGCCGTAATGACAGAATCAAAACTGAAGACAATATCAATCAAAACAATTTGTAGGATTACAGCACGAAGACTAGTTTTTTCTTTTCCAGTCGAACCATGGCTACCTACAATTGAACTATGCATTTCAACTGTACTTTTATAGATCAAGAAAAGTCCACCAAGCAATAAGACCAAACTTTGAATGGAGAATTCCTTGAGAAGCGCAATATCTGTATTGGGAAAGAGTGGGTTAATCATTTGAATTATCCATGAAACTAAAGCCAAAAGCAATAAACGAACAATGAGTGCAAGTGACAATCCAATATTCCGCGCTTGACGCTGATTTGCAGTAGGTAATTTATCCGTTACAATGGAAATAAAAATGATATTGTCAATCCCCAAAACGATCTCGAGTAGACTCAGTATAACAAGATAAAAAATACCGTGTAAAGTAAATATTGCTTCAAAAAATTCCATTAGATCAATCTCTGTTTTTCAAAATTAAGGTTATTAATTGTCTCAACGCATTTTAACGAAGAAATCATCAAGAACTTTTGCATTAACTTCATTTGGGGTGTGAATTTCAATCAACTTTGCTCCTTCCCCATCGTTCACTGAATAAAACTCAGTCATTGATTCTTCAAACGACGAAAATGAATTGACCGTTAGATATCCGACATTAAAGGTAGCACAGATATCTTTTGCACGATGTTCATGATGTGCTTCGAAGTAAGCCGCTGATTGGGGTGTCGAAGATGGACCGGGAATGATTCTAAAAATTCCACCACCTTGATTGTTTATGAGAATGATTCTCAAGTTTGGCCCTAGGTATTTATTCCACAATGCATTGCTATCGTAGAAAAACGAAATGTCTCCTGTAACAAGAACATGTAGGCGATTTGGATCTGCGCACGCTGCACCAACGGCAGTGCTTGTACTTCCATCAATACCTGATGTCCCACGATTACAGTAGTAGTCAATCGAATGAATTGGATCAAACAATTGACAATAACGAACTACCGAACTGTTGGCCATGTGAAGCACACTATTCTCTGGAAGGTAGTCATGTATAAATTGAAACAGCGTCAAATCGGAGAATGACAAGCTATTCAGCACAGAAGGCATTCGGTCTATTTGTACGAAATCGCGTTGCTTCCAATGTGTGCCATAATTGGCTGCGTGTTTTGGATAACTCAACTCGACCAATTCCTCAAAGAACGAAGCTGCATCTGTTTGAAAAGTATGTGTAAGGCACTGAAAGGTATCCATATACGGAAACTCGTTGCCTATTTTCCAGTGCATTTTAGGCTTATTTTTTCTGAGGAAAGATTTTATTCGTTTGGAAACGATTGCCCCACCAAGTGATATAAGCAAGTCAGGGGTAAACTCTTTTATTTCATCCTCGGTCACGACATTCAACAGGCGATCGATACAATGAACAAAGCGGCTGTTATTTAAGTTAGAGGTATTTTCCACGAGAACCAACACAGAATGATCATCCGCAAAGAGTTTTAGCGCTTCGAAAAGTTTTGGGTCAGGATTCATCTGACCACAGATCACCATTTTTTTTGGTAAGCCCAAACCTGCTTCACAAACAGTTTGATCTCGATGACTTAATCGAAACTGACCTTGAGTAGAATAGATTGTCGAACCTGTCAGTCCTTTTGCTTCCACTCGAGAATAAAGCGGTTCGCGCAATCCTACATTGAAATGAATCGGACCTTTCCAAGCACCATTGCCCATGTTGAAAGCAATAGAGGATTCACGTTGCACATACCAATGAAAATCAGGATTTTGATCGTAATCACTAAATG
>JAJTDQ010000119.1 GCA_021300505.1 Cryomorphaceae bacterium | reverse complement strand
CGTAATCAAATCCACATAATTTTTGTGAAGATCAATTTGCGCATAATTCTCCTTCGACATATCTCCAGCCGCAAAGTGAGCCAATGGATTTTCAGCCATGACTCCTGCTTTTACTGCTTTATCGCATTCATTTTTTAATTGCTCGACAGAAGAAATACAGATGCGTTCATCCCCTTCAGCCGTTGACCAAATTGGAATTGGAATCCCCCAGTAGCGTGAGCGCGAAAGGTTCCAATCATTGGCATTTTCGAGCCACTTTCCAAAGCGACCAGATCCTGTAGATTCAGGTTTCCAGTTGATGGTATTGTTCAACTCCATCATGCGCTCACGCACATCCGTCACACGAATGAACCATGAGTCAAGCGGATAGTAAAGCACTGGTTTGTCTGTTCTCCAACAATGCGGATAGCTGTGCACATATTTCTCTACTTTGAATGCCTTGTTGTCCGTCTTCAAGGCAATGGCAATTTGTACATCTACCGATCGCTCGGGCGCATCATTTTCGTCGTAATATTCATACTTGACAAAGAGACCGCCGAGTTCCCCCATATCTGGACGAAACTTCCCTTGCAGGTCCACCAAGGGAACCAAGTTTCCTTTATCATCCGCCACCAACATCGGCGGAACACCTGCGTCGGCAGCAACTCTAGCATCATCCGCACCAAAGGTAGGCGCGATGTGTACGATTCCAGTTCCATCTTCTGTTGTGACAAAATCACCACCGATCACGCGGAAAGCTTCTTCAGGCTTCTCGGCAGGCAAGGCATACGGCAAAAGTTGATCATAGCGAATACCGATTAGGTCCGCACCGTGGCATTCACCAGCAATGAAGTAAGGAATCACCTTATCACCAGCCGTGTAATTGGTCAAATCATCCGCACTTTCAACCGCTTGGAATCCTTTGCTGAACTGATATCCAACCAAGTTTTTTGCAAGAACAACATTGATCGGAGTATGTGTGTATTGATTGAAAGAGCGCACCAAAACGTACTCGATTTTAGGGCCAACACATAGCGCTGTATTCGATGGCAAAGTCCATGGTGTTGTCGTCCATGCGAGGAAATGTGTCACTTCAGTATTCAGATCCAACCCCTTGAATGGCACTAATCCTTTCCAGTCATTGATTTTAAATTGGGCTACAATCGTGGTGTCTGTGACATCCTTGTAACATCCTGGCTGATTGAGTTCATGCGAAGAAAGTCCTGTCCCTGCTTTTGGCGAATACGGTTGAATCGTATAACCCTTGTACAGCAAGTTTTTCTCGAAAAGTTGTCCGAGCAACCACCACACCGACTCCATGTATTTTGGTTCGTAGGTGATGTATGGATCGTCCATGTCCACCCAGTACCCCATTTTTCTTGTGAGGTCATTCCAGATATCCGTGTATCGCATTACCGCTTCACGACATGCTTTGTTGTAATCTTCTACAGAAATTTTTGTTCCGATATCTTCCTTGGTAATACCCAATTCCTTCTCTACGCCCAATTCCACAGGCAAACCGTGGGTATCCCATCCCGCTTTGCGTTTAACTTGAAAGCCCTTCAAGGTTTTGTAGCGGCAGAAAATATCTTTGATTGCACGTGCCATGACGTGGTGAATGCCTGGTAATCCATTCGCTGATGGTGGACCTTCAAAGAAAATGAACGGCGTATTCCCTTCACGCGTCGAAATGGACTGTTCAAAGACCTTTTCGCGCTCCCATTTCTCCAACATTCGTTCTGCCACATTTGGCAAATTCAGCCCTTTATATTCTGGATATTTACTCGACATAGATGTTGCTTTTTCGCAAGCAGCGAAATTAACGAAAATTGGCGAGAGCGCATAGGAAGTACGGCTATTTTTGTCCGGATTTCGGCAGTATGAAATGTTAAATTTCGCATTTCAGCGTGTGATCACGAAATAGTTGACCGTCTTGGTCGTTCAAGCACCACTAATTACTTCATGATGAAAAAGCTTTCTTTTTACTTTTTGTTCGTTTCCACAGCGCTGGTTGCGCAGGAAAAATCAGGTTGTCTCCAACTTTCAGAAGCTCAGGTATTGATTGGTTCGAACCTATCCCTTTTAGAAACTCTGTCATTGAGTGATTTTAACACACTTGCCCCAGGGTCGAGCATTCTCGCGAAGGACTATACAGGCTTCTCAAGCGACTATTATACAGGAACATATACAAATCCTTCATACACCGGTCTTCTAGGATTCACCTTCAAAAATAAGCCAAATCCACTTTTGCGTCTAGGCTTGGGGTACAGCACACGAACATTGGGAACAGGATCAAGTTCAAGGTATGACAGTTTCCATTACGACACCCTCACTTCTGCACAAACAGGCGAGCAAATTTTCCTTGACTCCACACATTCACAAAACATGTATGGCGGCTACCAATCTACGTATTTATCTTTCGATGCATCCTTAATTTTCCGCACAAAACCTTCAGCAAGATGGTCCATTTACGGCGGAATTGGGGTGAATGTAGGAATGGCTTTCAATAGTTTCTTGGACATTCATTTTCATGATTACCATTACGCGCCAAACTCCGACTATAATCAATCGAATTGGACACATGAAAACGAACGATTTAATCAAAAAACTCATGTATCCGGTACCATTTATGTTCCAATGGGGCTTGATTTCCGATTGGGTAAGAGGAGTGAATTCTTAAACCGCCTACATTTGTTTGTTGAAACACGTCCATCGATGACTATTACAACAATTCCTTCATTAAAAACATTGCTCACACCCAACATTACAAGTTCATTTGGATTGCGTATCGTTTGGTAATAGTGAATTCAGAAAGTCAATGTATTCAGTCCCGAATTGGTGCTAAACATAAAATATTTAGCCAATGTTAAATCTAATTGCAAGGCTCGTTTGATTCAAAAATAAAAATAACTTCGTGGTTTGAATTAACTCTTGCTCATGTGAAGAACTCTAGTGCAACGAGTTAACTTCGGTACTACTTATTTTTACATTTGAAAAAAATCATCCGTGAAAAACCTTCTACTAATACTTCTACTTGTTCAATCTTTTCAACAAGTGAACGCTCAACTATTACAACGTCCATCTTCTTACGAAATCAATCAATCTCCTGAATGGGCGAAAGAAATGTATAGTGAAAACCCAAATGTCTTCAAAGTAGATTCGTTACTAAATGAGTTTTATAAAACGCAGGCATTTGAAAAATCCTATCATACGCAATATTATAAGCGATGGAGACGACTTGTAACGCCACTAATTAATGAACATGGTTTTGTTACACAGCTTACAAAAATTCAAAATCAAGAGCGCGAAAATGAATTTCTTTCGCTACAAAAATCTTCTAAATCTTTAAATTGGTCCGTAGTTGGCCCCATCCACAATACAGAAGGAAATGGTAATCAAGGATCTGGGCAGACAAATGTTTATTGCATTGATCAATGTTCAGCCCAACCGAATATCCTATACCTTGGAACGGAACCGGGTGAAGTTTTCAAAAGTATTGATGGAGGAATTTCTTGGGAATGTAGTTCATTGAGCGAGAATTTCGGTGGAACAAATGCGATTGAAATACATCCAACAAACGGAAATATTGTTTTCGTTGCCGGAGATAAGGGTGTATATCGAAGCATAAATGGTGGTCAAACCTGGACCTTAGTGCTCAACGAAAGTAGTTTTGGGGCAACTGAGTTACTGATTCATCCAACAAATGATCAAATTGTCTTCGCTACATCAGAAAAAGGGCTTTTCCGTTCGGTTGATGGCGGCACGAGTTGGACCCAACTTTTCACTCAAAAATGTTGGGATATCAAAGCGAAACCGGGTTCTAATTCAACATTCTATCTCGTCAAAAATAATCCTACACTTAATCAATGTGAATTTTTCTCATCATCAGATAGCGGCGCATCGTGGACAATACAAACCTCTGGTTGGTATACATCAACCGATCCAGCAAGAAACGATGGAGGGGCAAGATTAGCAGTTACACCAGCAGATCCCAATCGGGTTTATGCCTATTTAATTGGTGAATCCAAACCAAACGATTATGGTTTTATAGGTGTGTATAGAAGCAATGATAGTGGTACTACATGGACTTTGCCCAACAGCCCAATTGGCGGTCCTTACACTGCAACGCATTTGAATTTGGCTTATGGAAATCCAGGATGGACCTATCATCAAGGATTTTACAATTGTGCCATTGTCGCGTCAGCCACCAATGCGGATGAAATCTTAGTTGGTGGATTAAACCTCTACAAATCGAGCGATGGAGCGTCTACCTTTTCTCCTATGGCTGGCTATGTTGGAGGACCTTTGAGTATGCATGTTGATATGCAAGATTTCCGATCAGTAAATGGAAATACGTGGGTTACGACAGATGGTGGCGTTTATTTGTCTACTGACTTCTTCACTACCCAACCAACATTTAAAATGGATGGTGTACGCGGGTCAGATTATTGGGGATTTGGCAGTGGATGGAACGAGGATGTTCTCGTTGGGGGCTTGTACCACAATGGCAATCTTGCCTACCATGAAAACTATGGTGAAGGGAATTTCTTAGAACTTGGTGGGGGCGAAGCACCAACAGGATATGTCAATCCTGGCGTCAATAGAAAAACATATTATTCAGACATTAGTGGGAAAATTATTCCGGCAAACATCAACGATCCTGTTGATAATTTTAGCTTTGGAATGAGTCCAAATGAATCCTATTATGCAGCAGAGTCAAGTGAATTAGAGTTTCACCCCAATTGTTATTCCATTGCTTTTTTAGGAAAAGAAAATAAATTATGGAAAACAGATGATGGCGGTGGGGCTTTTAACTTGGTAAAAGAATTTGGGACAGCTCCAACCAATATCATCACGTATATTGAAATTTCATCGGAAAACACGGATGTGATGTATGTTTGTCAGCGACCTTCATCAGGAAATGTTGGTGTATTATGGAAGACAACGACGGGTGGTGTCCTTTGGGATCAACTTACCATTCCTAGTGGCAATAGCCGACGTATGCTCATCACGATTAATCCTGTGAATGACGATGAGGTTTGGATTGCATATCCCAGTGGAGCGAATGGATTTAAAGTTTTTCACAGTACAAATGGCGGTTTGAATTGGACAAACATTACTTCCTTCGAATTAAACAATCAAAGTATTCAATCACTCGTTTACATTGCCGGAACAAATGGATCGCTCTATGCTGCGACGAATAATGCAGTATTCTATAAAGATGGTACGATGACAAATTGGGTGATTGACAATGTAGGTTTGCCCACGTTTACCAACGGAAATATCCTAAAGCCGTTCTATCGAGATGGAAAAATTCGACTAGCCACGTATGGAAAAGGAATCTGGGAAAGTTCCTTGAACGAGCAAGCAACTGCGCCAATTTGCCGGATTACTGTAGATAAACTAAATCAAACCGTTTATTGCGTTTCAGATTCCTTTTACTTTGAAGATCATTCATTTATAAATCATCAAGGAGCCACGTGGTCTTGGAGTTTTCCAACAGGCGCCCCTTCTACAAGTGCGGAACGTAACCCCGTTGTTTACTTTGCTGAACCAGGAAATCATCTCGCTATTTTAACGGTTACCAATCAACAAGGAATATCAGACAGTGATTCGTTAACGGTGAATGTTACTAATTTCCCTGCGCCGACAGACTTCCAAGGATTGTTTAGTCCTCAAGGTTGGTTCCAATCCAATTTGGATGGAAATGGACAATGGTTGCAATCATCAGACGCTGGAGGTTATGGCACGTCATCAAAAAGCGCAATTTTCGACAATTATAATTTCGACTCTCAAGGATCATCCGACGACTTGAATGCCTTGTTCAATACCGAGAATATGAGTGAAATACAGCTTTCTTTTGATGTAGCTTATGCACCTTGGGGAGGATCATATTCGGATACCTTAGATGTTTTGATCTCAACAGATTGTGGAAACACATTTACGAGCGTATTCTCAAAAGGAGGGGCAACTTTGGGGACCTCGCCTGCCTTTACTTCTTATTTTATACCTTCAGCAAGCGAATGGAGAACAGAAACTATTGATTTAAGTGCTTTCACTGGATCTCCTAATGCGGTTATTGCATTCCGTAACAAGGGACATTGGGGGAACGTGATATATATTGATAATGTGAATATTACAAATGATTTATCCACTCAACAAATCGTTAAACAGGAAGTTTCTGTTTTCCCAAACCCACTTGTTTGCAGCCAGCAATTAACCATTTCTGGATTAGAGGAACAGTTTGAGGTGCGGATCCGTGATTTGAATGGTAAAACAGTGTATTTCAATGAAAAGTCTTCATCGCTTGTAAACCTGCCGTCTACGTTACGAGATGGTCAGTACATCATCACGATAGAAACGGAATCACACATTTGGAATAAAAAACTTGTCATACTCAATGAAAATTGATCTTACGGGAGAAATATTGAATCAAGTTTTGAAGAATTTTACCATATAAACGAACATTTTTGGACGATTCCAAATTAAGTATTACTGCGTTTTTTTCTTAGGACGTCCTGCTTTTCGAAGTGTATCACTACCTTTGAAAAAGAAAATATTACACATACCATGGCTGAGTTCTTTTATGCGGATCCCTATCCGATTTTACGCGACACTACTGAATATATACACGTTTCTTCCGACTATGTAAAGGTTGAGAAATTGGGTGATCGAGAAATCCTTGTTATTGATCCAAAGGCTCTCGAAGTGCTTTCAGAAGCGGCTATGAATGATGTGTCTTTCTATCTGCGCACCTCGCACTTGCAAAAACTCAACAACATTTTGCAAGATCCAGAAGCGACAGATAACGATCGTTTTGTGGCTTACAATCTACTACAAAACGCCGTGGTTGCTGCAGAAGGTCAACTTCCGTCATGTCAAGATACGGGAACAGCCATCGTGATGGCCAAGAAAGGTGAAGACGTATACACCGGCGCCGATGATGCAGAATATTTGTCAAAAGGGATTTTCAATACCTACCAACAACGCAACCTTCGCTACTCACAGATCGTGCCCATCAGCATGTTTGATGAGAAAAATTCAGGATCTAACCTGCCTGCACAAATTGACATCTATGCGAAGAAGGGAGCAAAATATGAGTTTCTATTTTTAGCGAAAGGTGGCGGTTCGGCGAATAAAACATTCTTATACCAAAAGACGAAGTCACTCTTGAATGAGCAATCATTGGAAGAATTCGTCCGCGACAAAATAAAAGACCTAGGAACGGCGGCATGTCCTCCGTATCACTTGGCGCTTGTCATCGGAGGTACTTCAGCGGAAGCAAATCTTGCCGCGGTGAAAAAAGCATCAGCAGGATATTTTGATGAATTGCCAACGGAAGGAAATATGCACGGTCAAGCATTCCGCGACTTGGAATGGGAAAAACGCGTTCAGTTGATTTGCCAAGAAAGTCAGATTGGCGCTCAGTTTGGGGGTAAATATTTCACACACGATGTGCGCGTAATCCGCTTGCCACGACACGCTGCTTCTTGTCCAGTTGGTTTGGGCGTTTCGTGTTCGGCAGACCGTAATATAAAGGCAAAAATCACCAAAGAGGGACTGTTCATTGAGAAATTAGAGAAAAATCCACGGAAGTTATTGCCTGAAACAGCGCCGCACCTTCAACCAGCGATTGAGATCAACCTCGATCGTCCTATGAACGAAGTGTTGGCAGAACTTTCTCAATACCCGATTAAAACACGTTTGAAATTGAACGGTACCTTGATTGTAGCACGTGACATTGCCCACGCGCAAATCAAAGCCTTACTCGACGCCGGTAAACCAATGCCACAATACTTCAAAGATCACCCTGTTTACTATGCAGGACCAGCCAAAACACCAGAGGGAATGGCGTCAGGAAGTTTCGGTCCAACGACAGCAGGACGCATGGACAGCTATGTGGATTTATTCCAGCAACATGGCGGTAGCATGATTATGTTGGCAAAAGGAAACCGTTCGAAAGATGTCAAGAATGCCTGTCAAAAATACGGTGGCTTCTACCTCGGCTCAATCGGGGGACCAGCGGCAATTCTTGCGAAGGAAAACATCACAGCAGTTGAAGTAGTTGATTTTGAAGAATTGGGAATGGAGGCTGTTCGTAAGATTACGGTGAAAAACTTCCCAGCATTCATCATCACGGACGACAAAGGCAACGATTTTTTCGAGAATTT
>JAJTDQ010000011.1 GCA_021300505.1 Cryomorphaceae bacterium | reverse complement strand
TCTCCGTTAGTGACGAACGGTGTAGCGTTTACACCTGCTGTTGGTTTAACAACATATACAGTAACCGGTACTTTGGCTGGATGTACGTCAACAGATCAGGTTGTAGTCAATGTTAATCCATTGCCAACAATTGTTGCTGGAGTCGATGCTACAATTTGTATCAACGGTTCAACAACATTGACTGCTGCGGGCGGAAATACGTACACGTGGTCACCAGTAACTGGCTTGAGTGCAACAACAGGAGTCAGTGTAACTGCTAACCCTACAACAACAAGTACATATACAGTAACTGGAACGGATGCCAATGGATGTGTGTCCACGGATCAAGTCGCAGTTACGGTTAATCCATTGCCTATCGTTAATGCAGGTCTTGATGTAGCTGTTTGTGCTGGTCAATCAGTTACCTTAAGTGGTGGCGGTGCTGCAACGTATTCATGGACAGCACCAGTTGTTGATGGAGTGGCATTTACACCGGCTGCAACAGCAACATACACGTTAACTGGAACTTCAGCCGCAGGTTGCGTCAATACAGACCAGGTTCTTGTGACGGTGAATCCTATTCCAACTATCAATGGAGGAATAGATCAATCGGTATGTCTTGGCGCTCAAGTAACATTGATTGCAACAGGTGCTGTGAACTATACTTGGTCACCTCTAGTGACGAATGGAACGGCATTTACACCTGGGTTAGGTACTACAACATATACAGTAACAGGAACAACAGCTGCTGGATGTACATCGACAGATCAAGTGCTTGTAACGGTGAATGCGCTACCAATAATCAATGCAGGAACGGATGTTTCCGTTTGTGATGGAAGTCAAGCGACGTTAACTGCGACAGGAGGAACTGCGTATACATGGGCACCAGCAATTACGAATGGAACTCCTTTTTTACCAACAATCGGCGCAGCAACATATACTGTAACCGGGACAGATGCCAATGGCTGTATCGCTTCAGATCAAGTTATCGTAACAGTGAATCAGTTGCCAACAGTGAATGCTGGAAATGATGTTGTGACGTGTGCAGGTGTTCCTATTACATTGACAGCCTCAGGTGCTGCAACCTATACTTGGTCACCAATCATCACGAACAATGTTCCATTTACGCCATCAGCTGGATCAACAGTTTATACGGTAACGGGTACTTCTGCAGATGGATGTACAGGCACAGATCAGTTGACGGTAACGGTCAACTCAAACTTATTGGCAGACTTTACGCCGGTGGCTACATTAGGATGTACTCCATTGACGGTTACATTCACAAACAATACTGCCAATTCAGTAAATTGTGTTTGGTCAATGGGTGATGGCACAACACAAACAGGGTGCACTACAGTGACAAATACATATGAGCAGCCAGGATGCTACGATGTAACTTTAACAGTTACCGCACAAAATGGTTGTGTTTCTAATTTGACGATTCTCGATGCGGTTTGTGTGGAGGCAATTCCTGAAGCAGCTTTCACACCATCTACGAATACAATCAATGAGTACAACATGGAGGTTTCCTTTAATAATAACAGTATAGGAGCAAGCAATTATGTGTGGAATTTCGGTGATAATTCACCAAACTCAACGGATATAGATCCAATACATGATTATACGAATAGTCCTTATGGAAACTATGAAGTAATGTTGGTCGCGATATCTCCGGCTGGCTGTGTAGACACTGCTTATTCTGTGATTCAGATTATTGAAGAGTTGATTTACTATGTGCCAAATTCATTCACGCCAGATGGTGATACCTACAATCAAACTTTTAAACCTGTATTTACATCAGGGTTTGATATTTATGACTACGGTTTATTCATTTATAACCGTTGGGGTGAATTGATTTTCGAATCCCATGATGCAAATTATGGTTGGGATGGATCTTATGGTTCGAATAATGAAACTGAAATTGTTCAGGATGGAACCTATACTTGGGTAATTGAATTCAAGGTCACCATGAATGACGAACGAAAACGTGTGAATGGACACGTTAACGTAATCAGATAAATTTGAAAGGTGAGATGAAAGTCTCACCTTTTTTTTATCAAGTTAAAAAAGCCGCTAACTATTTGGTAACTTTGCCTTGGAGTGAAGCCAAATGAACTAAATATCAGAAATAAGCGTGCACGGTTTGAATATCACCTGCATGAGGAATATACCGCTGGTATGCAGCTATCTGGAACAGAGGTGAAAAGCATCAGAAGTGGTAAGGCAAGTATACTTGAAGCTTACTGCATTATGCACAATGGTGAAGTGTGGATTCGCAATATGCATGTTTCAGAATATTCGAACGCATCGTTTTATACACATAAACCACGTAGCGACAGAAAATTATTGCTCAGTAAAAAGGAGATTGGAAGAATAGCGAAGTTTCTTCAAGTGAAAGGAAATACATTAATTCCATTGAAAATGTATATTTCCGAAAAAGGGTGGGTGAAAATTAACATTGCTTGTGCACAAGGTAAGAAACTTCATGATAAGCGCCACGACATGAAGGAGCGTGATGATCGAAGAGAGATGGATCGCGCAATGAAAAAGTAATTTACACAAATCCGAGTGTAAGGAAATGCAGCCAATGCATGTTCGAAACGAGAAACAAGATCATTAATCCCGTACTTAAATAAATACTTAAATAATAGAGTATGGTAAACGTAATTGTTTTTCTTCGATAATACCACGTGAATACTGGTACAAGAAAAATTGGAATCAAAAGGTAAACAAACGAAAAATAGGTGTACTCCACAGGGTAGAGTGCGAATCTGCCGCGCTGGATAGATACCAAATGTGTTGGGTCATGAAAAATCCAAGATTCCTGAACATAAAAATCCGGGTATTGACCGTAAAATGAAAAGTCCAATTCTCCAATCCAATACTCCTCATTTTTAGACGTTTTCACCAGAGACACACGCTTGTCAATTGCTTGTCCAGAAGAATATACATCTAATGCGTAATGTGTAATTCTGTCCTTTGAGAAATGATGCGGAAGAAATAGATCAAGCGTTAGACAGAGTGACAGAATTACGCCAACCACCGCACTGAATTTAATCACTTTCCACCCCCGACTTTTTAAAAGTCCTTTGAAGTACATTTCCGTTTCCTGTTGCTCTCTGATGACTTGCTCATAATGGCGCTTGCGTGCTTCTCTGACGCGTTCCTTTTGTTGAGGTCGCGCAGATCCAGTTCGATTTGAGCCCCTCGAATGGATCACTTTTTTCTTTCCCGTTAAAATCTCATAGGCCTCCGTAATTTGTAAAAACTCTTCCTGAGCACTTTCTGATGGATTTCTATCGGGATGGTATTTCATGGCCAGCTTACGGTACTGACGACGCACATCTTCCGAGCTAGCCGCTTCGGATAAACCAAGTCTGTTATAGTATTTTTTCAGCGACACAGTCTTCTATTATTTCTTTTGTTCGAATACGGTCAATCTTTCCGCTAAGGGTGCGAATGAAGTTGGGAATGTAAATGACTTCCTTAGGGATTTGATGACTAGGGATTAAAGCAGAAAATTGTTCTTTTTTAAAGGGAATAGGGCTATCGGATTCAATGCATAAAACAACACGCTGCCCCAGATAATTATCATCCACCGCTGAAATGAAAAAAGGAATCGAGATAAGCTCATGAATTTTCATTTCAATTTCTTCGATATAAAATTTCTTCCCTCCGCTAAGTATCATGAAATCTGCTCGTCCAACCCATTCGAAATGTGAATCGTCAATTTTGACAATTAAATCGTTGGTTTCGATTGGTCCACTTTGTAACAATAGGTCATTAATGACCAATTTATGATCAATCACATTGATTTCAACATCTGGCAATACAGTAAAGTAAGGTTCTGTGATTTTGCCGATGGAACGTAGTGCAATGTGTGAAACGGTTTCTGTCATGCCAAAAGTGTGAAAGGCAAGAAGGTCGTTGGATTGAAGTAAGTCGATAGCAGTAGTTGAAATAGGACCTCCACCAATAAGATTGATCCGAATAAGATCTAGTTGATGGGGATTTGTTTCCAGAATATTCATCAATTGCAAGGGTACCATGGCGCAAAGGTCAATTGATTCATTAGTTGGGATATTTAACTTTGCTGAAAAATTACCTGCGATAAGGTTCAGTTTTCCAACGATAGATCGCACAATCATCATTTTTCCTGCGATGGTATCGGGAGATAAACAAAGAAAAGCAGTTGCGCCTGGTATTATCTTGAAATGGTCTAAAGTACGTTGAGCCGAAAGTATCATCGCTGATTTACTCAACGTAACTTCTTTTGGTTTACCTGTTGAGCCCGAGGTTTTGGTGATGATGTAATCATTTTCAGTGTACCATTCATTCAGAAACCGTTCAACACTTAGTTTCTGCTCCGATTGGCAATATGAATAATCTACATTTAACATCCGAATAGTTGGAATGATATTTGGTCCAAAGGTAACAACTTTTGAAAGGGGAAACTTTGAGTATGTTTACCTTTGTATTGGAAAATTAGATTAACTTAATCAGAAAAACATGAAAAGAATCGCACTTATCGCTGCCATAGGATTTACAGCCATGGCTTTTATTACCTCAAAATCGAAAAATACAACAATTACAAGTTCTGAAGCATCCGGCATTAAGTTTAGTCATATGACACTAGAAGCAGCAAAAAAGGAAGCGGCAAAAACAGGCAAATTGATTTTCATTGATGCACACACATCTTGGTGTGGTCCATGTAAAAAAATGGCAGCTACGTCCTTTATGGATGCAGCAGTAGGGGAGTTGTTCAATGACAATTTTGTGAATTTGAAGATTGATTGTGAAAAAGATGCCGATGGAGCAGAGATAAGTCGATTGTATAAAATCAGCGCATATCCTACATTGTTGTTCATCGATTCAAAAGGAAAGCCGGTAAAGCAAGCAATTGGATTTAAAACTGAGGATCAACTTATCGCATTAGGTAATTCGGTGTTATAGAAACATATAGGTATAAAAAAAACCGACTCCTTTTCAGAAGTCGGTTTTTTTATGTCTTGGATTTAGGTTATTTATTTCCCTTATCCATTTTTTCTTTCAATTCAGCAAGTGCATCAAGATCACCAAGAGTTGATTTCTCAGAGTTTTGATTGATTGCTTTCACTGCTTGTGAAGTAGATGATTCACCACCTGATTTCTTTCCAGTTCCTTTCGTCGCAGCTGGACGATCTTCACCTTCTTCGAATGTACGTGAGTGAGAAACAACGATTTTCTTCGATTCTTTGTTGAATTCGATTACTTTGAAATCAAGAACTTCTTCCAATTTCGCGTTCGATCCATCTTCTTTACGCAAATGTTTCGACGGGCAGATTCCTTCAACACCGTAAGGCAATGAAACGATTCCTGACTTGTCTTTCATTTCGATGATTGTTCCTTGGTGCACTGAACCTTCGTTGAACATAGATTCGAATACATCCCATGGGTTTTCTTCAAGTTGTTTGTGACCCAAAGAAATACGACGGCTTTCACGATCGATTTCCAATACAATCACTTCCATCTCGTCACCAACCTTACAGAATTCAGATGGGTGCTTGATTTTCTTCTGCCAAGAAAGGTCAGAAATGTGAATCAATCCATCAACACCTTCTTCAAGTTCAACAAATACACCGAAGTTGGTGAAGTTGCGGACTTTCGCGTTGTGTTTTGTACCTACTGCATATTTAGACTCGATTTCAGACCATGGATCTGGCATCAATTGTTTGATACCCAATGACATTTTACGCTCTTCGCGGTCCAATGTAAGGATAACAGCTTCAACAGTATCACCAACATTCAAGAAGTCTTGTGCTGAACGTAAGTGTTGTGACCAACTCATTTCTGAAACGTGGATCAAACCTTCAACTCCTGCTGCGATTTCAACAAACGCACCATAGTCAGCCATAACAACCACTTTACCAGAAACTTTATCGCCAACATTCAAGCTTACATCAAGTGCATCCCATGGATGTGGAAGAAGTTGTTTCAATCCAAGCGCGATACGTTTCTTATCGTCATCGAAATCAAGGATTACAACATTCAATTTCTCATCAAGCGTAACAATTTCTTCCGGGTGATTCACGCGACCCCAAGAAAGGTCTGTAATGTGGATCAAACCATCTACGCCACCAAGGTCGATGAATACACCGTAAGAAGTGATGTTTTTAACCGTACCTTCCAATACTTGTCCTTTTTCAAGGCCAGAGATAATTTGTTTCTTTTGTTCTTCAAGCTCTGCTTCGATAAGTGCTTTGTGAGAAACAACAACATTTCTGAATTCTTGGTTGATTTTCACCACTTTGAATTCCATGTTCTTTCCTACATAGATATCGTAATCGCGGATAGGCTTCACATCAATTTGTGAACCTGGAAGGAATGCTTCGATTCCAAATACATCAACGATCAAACCACCTTTCGTACGGCATTTCACATATCCTGTGATTACCTCACCAGTGCGAAGTACGTCATTCACACGAAGCCATGCTTTGTGCATACGCGCTGTGCGGTGAGATACGATCAACTGACCATATTTGTCTTCTTGACCTTCTACGAATACATCAACAGTATCTCCTACTTTAAGATCCGCGTTGTAACGGAACTCAGAGGCAGCAACAACACCTTCAGATTTGAATCCGATGTTGATGATTACCTCTTTCTTGTTGAGCATAACTACTGTTCCTTCAACCACTTCTTTTTCGTTGATTGAAGTCAATGTGTTTTCGTAACGATCTGACATTTCAGAACGTTGAACTAGAGAATACCCGTCTAATGCGAGTGCATCCCAATCAAAATCTGCAGTTCCCTGCGTTGGTTTTTCTTTTGCCATTTTGGCTTTTTTACTTGTATTTCGGCACCCTGTACATCCGAAAGAAATGAATACATGCTGCTTTAACAGGGATACAGCGCTTTTTCAAGGGGGCAAAGATAGGTAAAATCTCCTGAAACTCCAATAGAACCAATAAAAAAAGCCACCAGTACAAGACTGATGGCTTTCAAATCATTTGTTGAGTGTCACGATTATTTAATCGCGTCTGCTCTTTTCTTGAATTCGATCGCTTTTTCTGAGTTACCAAGGCTACGGTGTAGTTGGAACAAAATCGTCAAGACATCTTTGTCATTTGGATTCTTAGCGATATATTTTTCCAATGGAATCAATGCTCTTTTGTAGATGTCATCCGCTTCTTTTAGCATGGTATCGTAACGCGCATCACCAAATTTTAACTGATTGGCAGCAGTTTTAGTTTCGCCTGCCCATGTTACGAGGATCGCACCCAATTGATAAAGTGCATCGTCGAATTGTGGGTCGATTTCTAAAGCTTTATTCAATGCTGCTTCAGCCTTGTCGTTTTGCTTCAATTGGCTGTAAATCGTACCAATCGTGTAGTGCAGAACCTTATTGTTTGGATCAGTTGCTATAGCTGCAGCCAGAGCCGCCTCCGCACCAGCGTTGTCACCTTCATCAATGCTAATATTTACCAGTTCTAGAAGTAAATCACGGTCAGTAGGGAATTTCTTTCTCCCTTCGTTGATGATGTTCTTTGCTAAATCACTTTTTCCAGCAAGACGGAAATTTCCAGACGCCTTAGCATATGAAAATGGAAGTTTGTAATTGAGTCGTGCTGCTTCACTGAAAATTTCTCCAGCCTTCATATAATTTTTGGCCTTTTCATAGCAAATTCCAGCATTAAATAAAGAAACAGTATCAACCTGATTCATAGCATCGGATAATTTCACCTGTAGCTCATACGCTTCACCTGTTTCAGCATATTTTTCTTCCTTGTACAATTGGTCGATACCCAATCCGAAAAGTGACTTCTTTTGTAACAATGATTCTTGTATGTCACCTTTGTACTTTGTACTCACAGAAAGTGACTGTTTGTATGCAGCCAAACCGATGTTTAGGTAATTTTCACCTTCCGTATTTGCAAAAACTGTATCCGTTGCAAACGCCATCAAATAACCCGTGTAAATTTCTCCTTTGTAAAAGAGTGTCTTCGGACTCATTTTTGTCGTTTCGTTTGCCGCAGCTAAGTCAATATACTCTTTCGCCTTTTTGATGGTTGCTTGCATAGCAGGGAAATCACTTCCGCCACCCATCATCATCATTGTCACCTGGTCCTTGAATTTGTTGTATTCAATTGCTGCAGATGTTTCATTGTTTTTCTGAGCGAACGCACTTGACGAAAGAAGTGCTGTCCCGATCAGAATCGCTAGATTTTTCATACGTTTTTTCATTTTATTTACTACGATGCAAATTTGTTATTTATTCCACAGCGCCGTCGTTGTCAACTTCTGTGCCATTATCCGAATCTGGAGCAGATTCATTGGAATCAATCGGGTTTTCACCATCAATTTCCATTTCTTCTTCATCTTCACTGCGTGGTACTCTTGCAATTGCTGCAATTTCAGAATTTCCTTTGAGGTTGATCAAACGAACTCCTTGCGCTGCACGTCCCATGGTGCGGATGGTATCGATGTGCATACGGATGGTAACACCTGACTTCGTGATGATCATCAAATCTTCTTCGTCGGTTACGTTCAAAATAGACAGTAATGGTCCAGTTTTGTCTGTAATGTTCAATGTTTTTACTCCTTTACCACCACGGTTTGTAATGCGGTAAACTGGTTCTTGATCTTCAGGGTCATTCAAGAAAGTACGTTTTCCATATCCTTTTTCAGATACGACAAGTATTGTTGAGAATACGTCTTCAACGCAAATCATTCCAACCACTTGATCGGCATCACCTGCCAATGAAACTCCACGAACACCAGAAGCATTTCTACCCATCGGTCTTACAGTTGCCTCATTGAAACGAATAGCACGTCCTGATGATGTCGCCAATACGATTTCGTTTGTTCCGTTGGTCAATTTCGCTTCTAACAATTCATCATTCTCACGAATTGTAATGGCATTGATACCGTTTGAACGTGGACGAGAGTAGGCTTCAAGTGATGTTTTCTTGATTACACCTTGCTTCGAACACATCACGATAAAGTTGTTCTCCACATAATCTTTATCGGTCAAATCTGTCACTTTCACATAAGCTTTCACCTTGTCATCTTGTGGGATGTTGATCAAGTTTTGGATAGCGCGACCTTTCGACAATTTGTTTCCTTCTGGAATTTCGTACACACGCATCCAGAAACAACGACCTTTCTCTGTAAATACTAAAAGGTAGTTGTGGTTCGTCGCAACAAAAAGATGCTCCAAGAAGTCCTTGTCGCGAGTTGCCGAACCTTTCGATCCCATTCCTCCGCGATTTTGAACCTTATATTCATTCAAGCTTGTGCGTTTAATGTAGCCGGCATGTGAAATAGTAATGACAACCTCCTCATCAGCGATCAAGTCCTCCATGCGCATTTCGCTTGCAGAATATTCAATCGTCGAACGACGCTCATCACCATATTTCTCACGAACTTCTATCAATTCATTTTTGATGATTTCCATGCGACGGCTTTCATTCTCAAGGATATCTCTTAAATCAGCAATCAAGGCCATCAAATCGTCGTATTCAGCACGCAATTTATCTTGCTCTAGTCCAGTCAATTGACGTAGACGCATGTCAACAATTGCACGTGTTTGAATCTCAGAAAGACCGAAACGTGTAGACAAACGATCTCTTGCATCATCAGGACTTGCTGATGACTTTATAATTTCGATAACTTCATCAATGTTGTCAGAAGCAATAATCAATCCCTCGAGAATGTGAGCACGCTCTTCAGCTTTGCGTAATTCGTAACGTGTACGACGAATAACTACCTCGTGACGGAAATCTACGAAGTTAGAAATCATGCTCTTCAAGTTGAGCAATTGCGGACGACCGTCAACTAAGCAGATATTATTTACAGAGAATGAAGTTTGAAGCGCTGTAAACTTGTACAACTTGTTCAATACAACATTCGCAATGGCATCGCGCTTAATTTCGTAGACGATACGCATACCGTTACGGTCAGACTCATCGCGCAAATCAGAAATGCCCTCGATTTTCTTGTCATTAACAAGCTCAGCCGTTTTCTTGATCATTTCCGCTTTGTTCACCATGTAAGGAATTTCCGTTACGATGATTTGCTCGCGACCATTGTGCTCTTCGATTTCTGCTCTCGCACGAATAACAATTCTTCCACGACCTGTAAGCAATGCTTCGCGGGCACCTTCGTAACCATAAATGATCCCCCCGGTAGGGAAGTCAGGCGCTTTTACAAACTGAAGAAGTTCCTCATCTTCAATCTCTTTGTTATCAACATAGGCAATAATTCCATCAACAACTTCAGTTAGGTTGTGTGGTGCCATGTTTGTCGCCATACCTACTGCGATACCCGAAGCCCCATTTATCAATAGGTTTGGGATTTTTGTTGGCATGACCGTTGGTTCTTCTAAGCTATCGTCAAAGTTTGGAGCGAAGTCTACCGTCTCTTTGTCAAGGTCATTGAGCATTTCCTCAGCAATCTTGCGAAGACGAGCTTCGGTATAACGCATTGCTGCAGGGCTATCACCATCGACAGAACCAAAGTTACCTTGACCATCAACGAGTGGGTAGCGCAGTGACCAGGGCTGAGCCATTCGCACCATAGTGTCGTATACTGAGCTGTCACCATGTGGGTGATATTTACCCAATACTTCCCCAACGATTCTCGCAGACTTTTTGTGCGGTCTGTTTGACAATACACCTAAATCCTGCATACCATACAATACTCGGCGGTGTACAGGTTTGAAACCATCCCGAACATCCGGTAGGGCTCTTGAAACAATCACAGACATCGAATAATCGATGTATGCCGATTTCATTTCATCTTCAATATTGATCTGGATTATTTTTTCTCCGTCTGCCATCTTGTCACATTAAATTTTAAGCACGCTTGTTGCTGTTTTTAGCAAGGTCCGAAATTAGTGAAATTGTTAGTTTTAGACAGTGATGAATTCGCATTTTTACTAACAAAAATGTGTGGAAAATGGTGTTTTTTTACCACTTATTAACAATTTATTCGTTTTATATTTGTAATGTGGCAGAAATGCAGATTTTTACCTAAAAATTGGATGCGGATTATGGAAGCAAAGTTTTCACCTCGTGTTAGAGATGTTATTAGTTACAGTAGAGAAGAGGCACTCCGGTTGGAGAACAGTTTTATTGGTGTTGAGCATTTATTGCTTGGTCTCATCCGTGAAGGTGACGGAAAGGCAATCCGCATTTGAATGAGTTTCAACTTGATTTAAAGCAGATCCGAGCTGAGGTGGAAAAGAGTCTCTCTAGTTCGCCAAAGTCAAGTTTGCAGTCATTGGGTAATATTCCTTTAACAAAGCAAGCAGAGAAAGTGCTGAAAGTTACCTACCTTGAAGCAAAATTGTACAAGAGTCCGATGATCGGTACAGAACACCTGTTGTTGTCGATATTAAAAGATGAGAACAATTTCGTGTGTAGTTTATTAAATAAGTATGGAGTAATATATCACAACGTGAAAGACGAATTAGAAGCAATGATTGACGAAAATACAACACCTCGTTCAGAATTTCCTGGAGGACAGGAGGACGAAACAGACCCTTTTGCTCCACAGCGCAAACCGACAGACCCGAAATCTAAAACGCCAGTATTGGATAATTTTGGTCGTGACCTGACTAAAATGGCTGAGGCTGGAAAGCTTGATCCGATTGTTGGTCGGGAGAAAGAAATTGAGCGCGTAAGTCAGATTTTATCTCGACGTAAAAAGAACAATCCGATTTTGATTGGTGAACCTGGAGTTGGTAAAAGTGCCATCGCCGAAGGTTTAGCATTGCGCATTGTTCAACGCAAAGTGTCTCGTGTTTTGTTTAATAAACGAGTAATTTCTTTGGACCTAGGTTCATTGGTAGCTGGAACAAAATACCGTGGACAATTTGAGGAACGCATGAAAGCAGTGATGCAGGAGATTGAAAAAAATCCGGATATCATCTTGTTTATCGATGAGATTCACACCATTATTGGTGCTGGAGGTGCGAGTGGTTCATTGGATGCATCAAACATGTTTAAACCTGCGCTGGCTCGCGGTGAAATGCAAGCCATCGGCGCAACAACATTGGATGAATACCGCCAATATATTGAGAAGGATGGAGCCTTAGAGCGCCGATTCCAAAAGGTGATTGTTGAACCTACAACGATTGAGGAAACGATTCAAATCTTGAACAACATCAAGGAGCGTTATGAAGACCACCACAATGTATCGTATACACAAGAAGCAATTGAAGCATGTGTGAAATTGACAGAGCGCTATATCACTGACCGCCATTTGCCAGATAAGGCGATTGATGCCTTGGATGAAGTAGGTTCTCGTGTACACATTACCAATATCAATGTGCCTCAAGAGATTATCGATATTGAAGCGAAAATTGAGGCTTTGAAGGATGAGAAAAATGAGGTGATCAAGTCGCAACAATACGAGAAAGCTGCTGAACTGCGCGATTCTGAACGTAAGCTTCAGGAGCAATTGGAGGACGAAAAGAAGAAGTGGGAAGCAGATTCTAAAGTCAATAAGGTCCTAGTTACTGAAGAGAATGTCGCAGAAGTCGTTTCGATGATGTGTGGTATTCCTGTGACGAAAGTTTCTCAATCTGAGACTGGTAAATTGGTCAACATGGCTGAATCCCTTCGTGGGAAGGTGATCGGTCAAGATGAGGCGGTATCTAAAGTAGTGAAAGCCATTCAACGTAATCGTGCTGGGTTGAAAGACCCAAATAAACCAATCGGTTCGTTCTTCTTCCTCGGGCCAACAGGTGTCGGAAAGACGCAATTGGCAAAGGTGCTTGCGAAGTATTTGTTCGACTCAGAAGATTCATTGATTCGCATCGATATGTCGGAATACATGGAGAAATTCTCAATTTCTCGCTTAGTAGGAGCGCCTCCGGGATATGTAGGGTATGAAGAAGGTGGACAGTTGACTGAAAAAGTACGTCGAAAACCATATTCAATTGTACTCTTGGACGAGATTGAAAAAGCACATCCCGATGTTTTCAACTTGTTGCTTCAGGTATTGGACGATGGACATATGACAGATGGTTTGGGTCGTAAAATTGACTTCAAGAATACCATTTTGATCATGACATCCAACATTGGAGCCCGCCAATTGGCAGATTTTGGTTCTGGTGTAGGATTCGGAACAAAAGCAAAAGAAGAATCGCGCGATGACAACGCGAAAACGGTGATTCAAAACGCCTTGAGAAAAGCATTTTCACCAGAATTCTTGAACCGTATCGATGATATGATTTTGTTTAAATCATTGCTTCGTGATGATATTCATAAAATCATCGATCTTGAATTGGAGAAATTGTATGGTCGAATCAATGATTTAGGATACAAAATTGAAATGACTGAAGGTGCGAAAGACCTTATTGTTGAGAAGGGATATTACGAGAAATTTGGTGCGCGTCCATTGAAACGTGCCATTCAAAAGTACATTGAAGATCCACTCGCTGAGGAAATCATTAAGGCAACTCTTACTACAGGTGATACCATCAAAATTGATCTTTCAGAAGCTAAGGATGAGCTGGTTATCAATATTGAAAAAGCAACTGCCAAATCAAAGGCAAAAGAATAGTAAAAAGGGCCGTGTTTACGGTCCTTTTTGTTTTTAAAGAGAAGTGTATGCGATTGAAATTTGCCATTTTATCCTCTTGTTTGTTGTCGTTCCTTAGTTCGTGTGAAAACGATAAGGTGCCAATGAAATCATACAAAACACAGTACGTTTTTGTGATGATTATGGACGGTGCACGATACACGGAAACTTGGGGTGACGCCAATCATACGTACATTCCTCGCTTGTCAAATGAAATGGCTCAATATGGGGTGATCAACACGAACTTTTCAAATAATGGTTACACGCACACAACAGCTGGTCATACAGCTATCATGACGGGCCATTATCAATCGATTAACAACACCGGAGGTGAATTGCCAAGCTATCCTTCATTTATGCAGATTTGGCGTGGATTTAAAAGCCAAGAAGCCTCGAATGCTTGGGTTATTGCCAGCAAGGACAAATTGGAAGTGCTGTCGAACACCAAGGACATTCGTTGGAAGAATAAATATCGTCCTTCGCACAATTGTGGAATCAATGGGAATGGATCGGGATACCGAGACGATAGCACTACAGCGGTGCGCACGATGGAGGTACTCCAAACGTATTCTCCCCACTTAATGATTGTCAATTTCAAAGAACCGGATTTTTCTGGGCATCAAGCCAATTGGGTGAATTATTTGAATGGAATAAAGTCATCAGATGAGTACATCTACCAAGTGTGGAGCTTCATACAATCAAGTCCGATTTACAAGGATAAAACAACACTATTCGTAACAAATGATCATGGTCGCCATCCCGATGGGACTGCAGATGGATTCGTTTCACACGGAGATGGATGTTATGGCTGTAGACATATTATGTTTTATGCTTATGGCCCTGATTTTAAGCAAAATGCAGTTGTCTCTCAACCGAGAGAACTCATTGATATCAATGCAACAATCCTCGAATTGCTCGGTATTTCTGGGATTTATTCAGATGGAGAGGTGATGAAAGAACTTTTTCAATAAGCGTAATATTTCTTCTTTAAAAAGTACGCCAATCGCACCATAATAATCAATGCGGGAACTTCTACCAATGGACCAATAACACCGGCAAACGCCTGACCTGATTCAATGCCAAACACACCAATCGATACCGCTATAGCCAATTCAAAATTATTTCCTGAGGCAGTAAAGGATAGGGCAGCATTGTCATCATAGTTGGCGCCAGCCCATTTCCCGGTGAAGAACATGAGCAGGAACATTACGCAAAAGAAGATCACAAGTGGTAGTGCAATGCGAAGGACATCCATCGGTAATTCAACAATCATTTTACCCTTTAAGCTGAACATTACAACAATGGTGAAAAGTAAGGCAATTAATGTGATAGGCGATATAAACGGGAGATAAACGTTTTCAAACCATTCATCACCTTTTGTTTGTAAGATCGCAGTTCTTGAGATTAACGCAATGGCAAAAGGGATACCTAAATAAATGCCAACCGTCTGAGTAATCTCTGTCATCGTAATGTCGATCGATAAGCCAGAAATACCAAACAAGGGCAGCATGATTTCAAGATAAAACCATGCATAGGCGCTGAAGAAGAACATTTGAATCACACTATTGATTCCGACAAGTCCAGCAACGAGTTCACGATTACCATCGGCCAATTCATTCCAAACAATGACCATTGCAATACACGGAGCGAGTCCAATGATAATTAGACCGGTCATATATTCGGGATCATTTCTTAGAAAGGTTATCGCCAACAAGAACATTAAGAATGGTCCAACAATCCACGTAATGAAAAAGGATAGCCCGAGCAATTTTGGTTTTGCTAAGACCATGGGAATTTTAGAGAATTTGACTTTTGTTAAAGGCGGCACCATCATAAGAATCAATCCAATGGCCAGCGGAATATTAGTGGTTCCAGATGAAAAAGAATTAATGAAATTATCGGTATTTGGAATGAAATAGCCAATCCCGACACCAATGATCATGGCAAGAAAAATCCATAAGGTCAAATAGCGATCGAGAAATCCTAGTTGTTTTGTTTGTTTTGTTTCCATTGTTTAGCGCTTAATTCTTAATTCTTCACTCTTAATTTTGAAAAAACATAAAGACATTCTCTAGCAATCTGTAAGGATCTTTCGACGTATTTTTCGTTTTGAAGGTCCGTTCCATCATAGGCTTTCGGGTCCTCGTATGTCGTTCCTATGCGCATTCCCACGCCTGGAATAAAGGGACAGTTTTCATCGGCATCTGAGCATGTCATGATGGCTGCAAAATCATTTTGTGGATTTACAGGATCGTTGACTGTCTTTGAAAAGCAAGTAACATAATCCGTTGGTGATCCAAACTTCACCGTATACATGGGATTGTCTGATTCATTTTCTTGCACGACAACAAATCCGATTTCCCGCAAGGAAGCGATTGCATGAGGATGTAATGCCGTGGCTTCTGTTCCAGCAGAGTAGGCGTGCACATTCTTGATGTTGAAGTAATTCGCTGCTACAGCAGCCCAAATCTGACCGAAATGACTTCGACGCGAGTTATGGGTGCACACATACATCAATTGAACAGGTAAATCTGCGTCAATTTTCTCTTGAATGTAATCTGAAATTTGTCGCAATAAAACCTTCCGTTCACCACTGATGATGTTAAATTCAGTAATGAGTCGGTCGCAGTTGGTTTTAATCTTAGGGTAAAGCATAATGGGATTAATCAGCAGCAGCCACTTCCTGGTGTGCAACTTGAATTTGTTGAACCTATTTCTTTTAACTCAACTTTTTTCTTCGGGATACCACATTGATCTTCCGCAAGACAAGCTGTTCGTTTTTCGGTCAATAGAAAATTTGCGCCGTTGAACTCCAGACCATATTTCCCAATTGTTCCCTCTTGGTACTCAACTTCGATGTCCACATCAGGCAAACCAAGTTTGCTTTCGGATAGTTGAATGATTGACATAAGCTTTTCTGAAGTCAAACGATGGTCGAAATCTTCTGCCTCCCAAAGTTGGAAATTTATCTTTTGCTCTGTTCGTTCTGTTCCACCGCAATCAATAAAATGTTTCGAAACACGACCAATCTCTGTCACATGGAAATGTGGTGCTACAAACCGACCATTTGGAAGAATAAATCGGATTTCTGTGCAGCGAGTTATGGCTTCTTTGAGTGTACTTAGTTTCATGTCTCTTTGTATTTGTGTATATCGATTTTAACAGCATTGCTTTGAGCTTCTCTCATCAAGTTCTATACATTCGTTCAAGGTCTTGATCATTGTTTCGAAGACGCTTGAATCCAAGCAATAACAGACGGAAGTTCCTTCAATCGTACCTTTTATTTACATGATTTCGTATTCATTAAATGCTGTATTATAGCAATTCTAGCTGGATGTCCCAAGGCCTTGAACAACTGTGAAATGTCGTTTTGTTCGGTTGTAAATTGTTCTGATTTTGAAGCTCCCATTTCGCTGGTAATATATTTATCGCAATATTACGATTAATTATTGATAGGATGGTAATGCTACAGGACAAAAGACCGCTGCGCTACAGGACAAAAGACACAAGACTTGTTTATTCCTTTGATGGCTGATGTGCGTGGTAGACTCGAAGTCGCAAAGTGCAAAAGACTTGATTATGTGGTGTATTTAACGTAATGGACTCGTTGGTTATTTGAGATGATAAATACGCTGTTTCCCCTGTTGGAGGGCTTGTCCCGAGAGGAACGATGCGGGAGGGATTAAAGAGGAGGACTGAAGTTGTTCATTGCATCAGCAAATTCCCGAAGGGATCAAATTCTGAATTGCCTTTGGCATCAAATCCGATTAGACATGAAGATATCAGGATTTTAAGATATTAGGACAGATTATTTCTCGAAGGTTCGATTCAACAAATTCCCGAAGGGATCAAATTCCAAATTGACGTAGTCATCAAATTGCGTAGCATCAAATTTTGTAACTCTTCACTATTTCAGCTACTTCCTCGCATTTAGCGCCAACACCATAGGGATTCTGTTTCCAAGATGTTGAATACGGAACTTCCCAGGTTCAAATTCTTCGGTATGGGGGAAACAATCGTAAGGGGAATAGTCGAACTCTTGAACGATTTCAATTCTTAGTTTCGCGTTTGTTAGGGCGGTGAAAATCTCAGCGATTCCATGGTTCCACATGACATAGGTTGTGCTGAAATCTGCAGTTTTATCACCATAAGTCCCAGTCTGAGTTTCGACAATTGGTCCATCGTTGAAATAATTGTAACTCACGACTTTAAAATCATCGTCGAACATCCAAACGGAAGGATGGAAATCGGCAAAAATGAATTGACCACCAGGCTTGAGAAAGTGTCGGATGACGTTTGCCCATTTGTCGAGATCGGGAAGCCAACCAATTGTGCCGTAGGAGGTAAAAACAATATCGAAGGTTTCGCTGATTGTCCGCAGGCATCAGCCAGTTCAATGGCTTTGGCAATGGCATCATCAGATAAATCGATACCCGTAACTTGTGCTCCATGTCTTGCCAATGCGATGCTGTCTTGCCCAAAATGACATTGCAAATGCAAGATTTTCTTACCTGATAAATCTCCTAAAAGATCCAATTCAATGGACTTCAGCACCTCTTTTCCATCAATAAACCCTTTCACATCGTAGAAGTCTCCTGTCCAATGCGCGGCGGTGCGTAAGTTCCAGGATTTACGATTTAGGGATTGGTAGTTAGTTGCATCTTTCATGGTCTAGATTTTTAGAATTCAGGATCAATTTGAAAGGTCATCATTTCTCCACTTTTAGGATGTTTGAATGTTAAACTTTCAGCATGTAAGCAGAGTCTTTTGCCACGTAGTCCGTAGAGGTCGTCGCCGACTATTGGACAGTTAAGCCCTAGCGTATGAGCTGAATGCACACGAAGTTGATGCGTTCGACCTGTGACTGGGTGGAAATAAACGCGTGTTTTTCCATTGGTTCGTTCGATGACCGTGTAGTTGGTTCGCGCACTTTTACCATATGTATTACACACCATCTGCCGTGGTCGGTCATCCAAATCTACACGTAGCGGTAAGTCAATACTTCCTTCATCTTTTTCAACGATACCGTCAAGCAAAGCCACATAGCGTTTACTCACTTTTCGACGGATAAATTGATCTTGTAATTTGCGATGGGCTTCGCGATTTTTTGCCGCAAGCAGGATACCAGAAGTGGACATATCAAGACGATGCACCAACAAGGGGCCGTCGGCATCTGGATACAAATCACGAATTCGGCTGTACACAGAATCATCAATTGATTTTCCTGGAACTGACAAGAATTCTGCGGGTTTGTTGACCACAATGATAGATTCATCTTCAAAGACAATACTCAAGCTTTTTCCTTCTGCTGGATTAATCAACATTGGATTCGATTCAATAACAAGCCCAGTGAGCATGTGACCTAAAATTGGCTCACATTTTCCACGGCAGGCAGGGTAATAGTGACCATGTACACGAACTTCACCTTTGGGCGATTGTCCCCACCAAAATTCAGCCATCGTAATCGGCTGAAGGTTATGTGTAAATGCATAGTGAAAAAGCTTTGGGGCAGCGCATTCTCCCGCACCCGCAGGTGGTGTAGAAAATGAAGCGTTGCTGAAGATTTCGCCCAAACTTTTTAATTCATTTCTGGCGTTTAAAAAGGAGTACTGCGTGAAAATCTGTTGTTGCAAGCCTGAAGATCTAGTTTTACGTTCCTCTTTTAGTGCTTGAATATGTCGTTCGTAGATAGCTATTTTGTCCATCAATGCTTTCAGCGAAATGTCTGCTTCAAATTTTACATCTTTAAGCGTGTATTGTTCTTTAATGCTTTCCTTTCGAAGGAATTCAAGTGTCTCCTGGTCCTTCTCATTTGAGAGGTCAAGTGTTTCCCGTTGTGCTTTTCGTTGTTTCTTGGATTGCTTGATGGCTACTTTCAGTTCTTCAATTTTCGTGTTTGACGTAGCGATTAATCTTGATTTTTCTTGTAGCAGGGCGAGGTAAGTTGGATGGTTTTCTGCGGTCTCCAATTGAGCATTCGTTTCATTGTTCAGCGCTTCCCCTTGTTTGTAAAAGCCTTCTTCTGCAAGTGTGTCAAAAACAGGTGGTACGAAGAGTTCAAAATGATTGCTTTCTGCCAGTTTACCAGAAAAGGCAGCGAGGTATCCCAGTTGACCGGAAGAATGTCGTACGACCAAAACGCCGAACATTTTACCAATGGCTGTGGCTTTGTCTTGACCTTCGAAACCAAAGTTATGTGTCCACTCGTTTTGATTTTCTAAATAGGCTTTCAATTCTTCCGCAGCTTTAAGCGCAATAGGGTGTGGCTCGTAATAGAACGGGTAGGGCAGTTGAGTTGGAAGTTCAATCGCTAGAACATCAGATTTAAAGGCAATAAAACATCTTCATATTTTCGAAAGATGACACAAAATGGATCGTCCAAAATGTATTTCATATAATCATCCGTTTTGTGGCGGTAGCCGATAAATAGAAAGTCATTTTCTTGAAGTTTGTAGAATGGATGTGCCTGAATCAAGATATAGAGGTCTTTCTTCGTTTTAATCTCATTCGCATCAAGCAGTTCGCGATTAAAACTGGCAAGATACGATTCCATCGTCATGCTCTTGTCCCGAATTGCGGCTTTGCAGAAAATAGAAATCTTCGGTCCCATCTCACTTTTCACAATCGATTGGGTTTTCTGAAGCATGTACACCGTGTCGTTAAAAAGAGCAGGATAACCATCACAATGTTGGGTGACGAGCATTCGGACCATGTTCATCGCGAAAGTATCTGCCTCGGCACGTAAATCTTGGGAATAACTGGTTTGATGAATTCCAAAGATGAATAGAAAAAAGAAAAAAAGTGTGCGCATCATCATGAACGGACTGATCCCCAGGTATTTTTCTTTCCTGCCAAAACCCAACCAAGATAACCCATTGGTGCATAGGCCAGAATAAGATCTGTTAAGTCAAACCACAGAGGTGCATCGGGTAAATCAATAACCATCATCAATCCACCAATGAAATTGAAAATAACAATGAATCCGACCATCGTAAGTTGATTCTTCTTTAAAAACTTTGTCGCCAAAAAGCTTGAAATCAATACTCCCAAAGCATGGGCAAGAAAAGGGA
>JAJTDQ010000118.1 GCA_021300505.1 Cryomorphaceae bacterium | reverse complement strand
TTCTTCGTTTCTGTAAAATATTCTTTGATTTTTGACACAATCTTAAGTTTTAATGCACGGGCGGTAGGATTCGAACCCACGACCAATGGTTTTGGAGACCACTACTCTACCAGCTGAGCTACGCCCGTATAAAAAGGGGAGCGAACTCCCCTTAATTATACTATTATGACTTGTTCGATTAAGAAACAATCTCAGTAACCTGTCCAGCTCCTACTGTTCTACCACCCTCACGGATCGCGAAACGAAGACCTTTGTCCATTGCTACTGGTACGATCAATTTAACATTGATTGTTACGTTATCACCTGGCATTACCATTTCACGTCCGTCAGTCAAGAAAATCTCTCCTGTTACATCCGTTGTACGGAAGTAGAACTGTGGACGGTATTTGTTTTGGAATGGCGTGTGACGACCACCTTCTTCTTTCTTCAACACGTAGATTTCAGCTTTGAATTCAGTGTGAGGCGTTGTTGAACCTGGCTTACAAATTACCATTCCACGCTTAATTTGAGATTTCTCAATACCACGTAGAAGAAGACCAACGTTATCACCAGCTTCACCACGGTCTAGGATCTTACGGAACATCTCAACACCTGTTACAGTTGAAGTCAATTTCACGTCACCCATTCCTAGGATTTCAACACCTTCTCCAGAGTTGATTACTCCTGTTTCGATACGACCTGTTGCAACTGTACCACGACCTGTAATCGTAAATACGTCTTCAACTGGCATAAGGAAAGGCTTATCAACATCACGTGGAGGAAGTTCGATGTAAGTATCTACTGCAACCATTAATTCTTCAACAGTTGCAACCCACTGTGGCTCACCGTTCAATGCACCAAGTGCAGAACCTTGAATTACTGGAGCGTTGTCACCATCATACTGGTAGAAAGAAAGCAATTCACGCACTTCCATTTCAACAAGTTCAAGAAGTTCTGGATCATCTACCATGTCCACTTTGTTCATGAACACAACAAGACGAGGAACACCAACTTGACGACCAAGAAGGATGTGCTCACGTGTTTGTGGCATTGGTCCGTCAGTAGCAGCAACCACAAGGATCGCACCATCCATCTGAGCAGCACCTGTAACCATGTTCTTCACGTAATCCGCGTGACCTGGACAGTCAACGTGCGCATAGTGACGATTCTCAGTTTCGTACTCAATGTGTGACGTATTAATTGTAATACCACGTTCTTTTTCTTCCGGCGCGTTGTCGATTGAAGAGAAATCACGTACTGCTGCCAAACCTTTTGACGCCAAAACGCTTGAGATTGCTGCAGTAAGAGTTGTTTTACCGTGATCGACGTGACCGATGGTCCCGATATTCACGTGTGGTTTGGAACGATCAAAATTTTCCTTAGCCATTGTTCTATTTGTTACTAGTTAATAAAAATACAAACTTAAAAATATACAAAATTTCACCCAATTCCTGAGTGAAACAAAGTTCCGCTTGAGCCAATGACGAGAATTGAACTCGTGACCTCTTCCTTACCAAGGAAGCGCTCTACCCCTGAGCTACACCGGCATCTACCGTTTTATTTGAGCGGGAGACGAGATTCGAACTCGCGACCCTCAGCTTGGAAGGCTGACGCTCTACCAACTGAGCTACTCCCGCTTATTATTTTAAAATTCACTGTGGGGAGAGCAGGATTCGAACCTGCGAAGGTGTACACCAACAGATTTACAGTCTGTCCTCGTTGGCCGCTTGAGTATCTCCCCAACACTTTTGAGCCGATGGAGGGATTCGAACCCCCGACCAGCTGATTACAAATCAGCTGCTCTGGCCAACTGAGCTACATCGGCGTATTGGTAATGATGGCAATAATAAAAGAACTATGTTACCCCTCATTTGGGTTTGCAAATTTAGGAAAGAAATCCTTTTATGCAATACTTTTTTTTTATTTTTTTCAAAAAAGAAAGGGAGACTTTTATTTCCCCCTTTTTAACCACGTGGAATGTACCACGAATCACACTTTATCTTTGTGTTTATGCACTTGTTTTCTTAACGCCTCTGTTGCTTGATCAGTAGCTTCTTCAAAAGACTTGCACTGCTTCTTGGCGATTAAAGTCTTCCCTGGAATCAACAACTTGATTTCCGAAATTTTATTTTCCTTATCATTACTCTTGTCCAAACGCAAATAAACTTCGCAAGCAGTAATGTTTTCAAAAAACAATTCCAACTTCGTCACCTTCTCTTTGATAAAATCGACCAACTTCGCATCTGCTGAAAAATGGACGGCATGCACTTGAATTTCCATATGACTTTAATTTAGCGCCCTCTAGGGTGGGCATGTGAATACACTTTCGTTAATTGAGCAAACGAGTTGTGCGTGTAAACTTGCGTTGCGGAAAGATTTGCGTGACCTAAAATATCCTTCAATGTTTCTAATCCTGCACCATTGTTAAGCATGTGTGTAGCAAATGTGTGACGCAACACATGCGGACTTCGCTTATCCAAGCTCGTTGCCATTCCAAGGTAGTGATTTATTTTCCGGTAAACAAACTTATCATATAGTTTATTGCCATTTTTTAACAGAAAAAATGCTGTGCTTTTTGCAGCCAGCTCTGAACGCAGCTTCATGTACATAGTCATCTGAACAGCCAATTCATTCGACACGGGTATGATCCTTTCTTTGTTTCGTTTACCTAGGACTTTTATCTGAGTACTCGTTACATTCTCCAACTTTAATCCAATCAATTCACTCAAACGAATTCCTGTTTGATAAAACATTTCGAGTATCAATCGATCACGTACACCATCGAAATCATCGCTAAATAACGGTTCGATGCGCTCTGGTTGCAACTCTGACTCTTTGGCAAAAACGGGAAGACGACGTTCATTCTTCGGTCCGCGGACTTTTACCATTGGGTTATGAATAATGACACTTTCTTTTCGAAGAAAATGAAAAAACGAACGCAAGGCAGAAAGTTTACGGTTGACAGTTTTATTTACTTGGCCACTTTGTATAAGCTGAACCATCCACGAACGAATCAAGGATGGAGTCACTTCTGCGTATTCAGAAGTTGTTTGAATCTCACTAAACGAAATAAACGCAGCAATATCATTCTGATAAGCCAAAATCGTGTGGTCAGAATAGCGACGTTCCACGCGCAAATATGAAAGGAAATTTTCAAGCATAAAAAAAGGAGCATTTGTCTTGTCGTACTTCTTTTTGTACTTCTTAAGAGCTCTTTCGATGTTTTCTCCTTCTTTAACGGGAATAATTAACATTTTCTATTCGATTAATTTGTGAAACGGATTGCAAATATAATAAATTTTTCTTCCTAGCAACAACTACTTCAAAATTTCTCTTGAAATAACAACTTTTTGTATTTCTGAAGTTCCTTCGCCAATGGTCATCAAGCGTGCATCTCTCAAAAACTTTTCAGCTGGATATTCTTTTGTATAACCATAACCACCCATAATTTGCATGGCTTCGTTACCGCACTTTACTGCAACCTCACTCGCAAAATATTTAGCGAATGCACCCTGCTTGGTCAATGGCATTTTCTTGTTTTTCAAGTCAGCAGCTTGGAACGTCAGCAACTCTGCAGCCTCAACTTCCGTGGCCATATCTGCCAATTTAAAACTGATCGCCTGAAACTTCGCAATCGCATGGCCAAACTGTTCACGTTCTTGTGCATACTTTAATGCTGACTCATAGGCACCACGTGCAACACCGCAACTCAAGGCTGCAATAGAAATACGTCCACCATCCAAGATTTGCATCGCCTGCTTGAATCCTTGGCCTACTTGACCGATTACTTGGCTTTCATGCACACGCACGTTGTCAAAAATCAATTCAGCTGTTTCACTAGCACGCACTCCAAACTTTTCCTTAATTTTTACCGCAGAAAATCCCGGTGTTCCTTTTTCAATAATGAATGCCGTAATCCCGTTGCTGTCCAGTAATTCTCCTGTTCGTATAAGTACAACGGCAACATCTCCTGACAAGCCGTGGGTAATCCAGTTCTTCGCGCCGTTTATTACCCAGTGGTCACCCTCTTTCACCGCTGTTGTTTTCATGCGCATCGCATCAGACCCAGTATTCGGCTCTGTCAATCCCCAAGCTCCTATAAATTCTCCACTTGTCAACTTTGGAAGATATTTTTGCTTTTGCTCTTCTGATCCATGGTAATAAATGTGACCTGTGCATAATGAATTGTGAGCCGCGACACTTAAGCCTACTCCTCCGCAAACGCGACCCAATTCCATTAAGGCAGTGGCATATTCATAGTAACCAAAGCCTGAACCACCATACACTTCTGGAATGTAGATACCAAGTAAACCAAGCTCTCCCATTTTCTTCATGGTTTCGACAGGGAAAAATTCCTCGTCATCCCATTTTTTCATGTTCGGTCTGATTTCCTTTTCGGCAAAATCACGCACCATTTGCGCAATCATTTTTTGATTTTCATTCAATTCAAAATTCATGTCTGAAAAGTTGAAATTATTTTTTTTAGAAGCGGACTAAGTTAACGATTTTGTCGGAATAGGTCTTAAGTTTTTCGTCGCCACCGAGAAAATCCAAGGACACCAAAAAACTAAATCCAGCCACTTCACCGCCACATTGTTGAATTAACTCAGCAGCTGCAGCAGCTGAACCTCCCGTAGCCAATAAATCATCGTGTATAAGCACACGTTGACCGGGATGAATGGCATCAATATGCATTTCTATTGCAGCACTCCCATACTCCAAGTCGTATTCGTAGGTTATTTTCTTATACGGTAATTTGCCCTTTTTTCGAAGCATGATAAATGGCAATCCCAAACGCATGGCAAGTGGATATCCAAACAAGAAACCTCTACTTTCAATTCCAGCGATGGCTTCAAGGTTTTTGTCCTTATATATTTCCACTAGATAATCGAGGACATCTGCCGACAGTTTCGGGTCGAGCATAATGGTTGAAATATCTTTAAACATAATCCCTTCTTTCGGGAAATCCGGCACATCGCGGATGGTACTTATCAGTCGTTCTTGCAGATTCATGTCACAAAGATACATACGGATTCAATTTGTTGAACAAATCTTCGTCCACCAAAAGTGATTCCTTGATTTCTTCGACAGATTTAAATCCCCCTTTCCGTTCACGTATCTTTATAAGTGAGTTGGCGATATTCCAATTCAAATAAGGATGTGACTTCAATTCATCAGCGGATGCCGTATTCAATTTTATTTTGTTCACACTTTGTGGATCGACAACGATAAACTCTTTTATTTCCAGATATTTGATTTCTTCCATTTTCCACACCTCAAGCAACTGTTCTTTCCGAACAAATCCACCAAGACGATCCCTATACCGAAGAATATTCTTTGCGTAAAAGGGCCCAATCCCCGGAATAGATTCTATATCTGACTGACTAGCAGCATTGATCTCAATAGGCTTAAATTTTTCCTTTTTGGATGCTTCTGAATTCTGCAGCCTAGAAAAAAGCACCGTAGTTGGATAAACTGTTGAATCTTTAATCAGTTGAAATAACGATTCCGAGATCACAAAAATTCTAGACAACTCTTCGTTCGATTGAATTCCATGCTTAGTGAACTTAAGTACCACATTCGCTTGTTTTTTCGTTAGCCCCAAATACATCCATTCCTTCAATGAATAGTCATTCGGATTGAATTTCATAGGAGGAACACGAAATCGTCTTTGGTGATCGCTTATTCGAATATTGTTTACTTCTTTTTCCCGAAAAGCTTTTTTCAATTGGGCTATTTCTTCGGATTCAATTAAAATCGTCTGTTCTGGTGTAAAAGAGTCTATCAACCGTGGAATAAAAACAACGATTAAGCAGATTCCGATTAACACATAAACCCCTTGCCTATTTCGTTTTGAAATATAAAGGTCGTCATTGGGACTCATATCCTCTCTAGGTTACACCTAAAAAAGTAAACTGAACAAATTATTAACACATAGCACGATTCAGACCCCATGAGGAATCCGAGTTGAAAGAGTGGTTTCATTAAAATTTATTTTTCTATTTCGTCATTGTTTTCAAACGAGTCTTGCTCAGGATGTTTCGGCAGGGAAAGTACCTTGTAAAAGAAGTATCCTGTAATCAGCGTCACACTAGACCATACAACAATCACCAAGATTAAAGCTGGAGTTTCCATAATTAGTAAAGTTTAGATGATTGATTTCGTTTGGATGCAAGATAAACAAATACGCAGATCAAAGCGAAGAGTGCGAGCAATAAAAAGCGCGCCATCCATCCGTAGAATGAAGTGTCTTTTGTTGCGTTTTCAATGATTCCTGGAACGGCTCCTACAAATACAATAATCAAGAAAGCTGGCGATACATATTGTATGATGAATTTGAAAATCTTTGGCACTTTAATATCAGCACCCGCATTTATTTCTGCCCAACCTTTATCCATGCCAAATACCCAAGCGAACAATACAATTTCTACAAGCGCAAATACGACCAGCGCAATCGTTCCTGCCCAATAATCGAACTCGTTGAAGGCATCTGGACTCAATACACACGGAATGCCGAGCAATAAAATAATACCACCAAAAATCCAAGCACCTCTCGACTGACGTATTCCAAAATTATCATCTAAGAAGCCCATTACTGGTGTGCCCATTGCTAAAGAAGAGGTAATTCCTGCGAAGAAGAGCAAACCAAACCACATCAACCCTGCAACAACACCGAAGGCACCCCAATCTGCGAAAAGTTTTGGCAATACCGCAAATCCAATTCCAAGACCTGAACCGCCCGATACCATTTCAGTTACCGCCTCGATCCCCAAATACCCAATGGAGATTGGGATGATGATCATGGAGCCTAGGACCACCTCAACAAATTCATTCATCCATCCTGCAGACATCGCATTGAGGGCAATATCTTCTTTCGAGTTCAAGTAAGAAGCATAACAATGAATACTTCCCATTCCTAATGAAAGCGTAAAGAAAATTTGTCCTGCTGCGGCCACCCATACATCAAAGCTCCAAATAGAACTGAAGTCTGGATTCCATAAATAATTCAATCCAACAACACCGTCGTTGATTGCGCCATCGGGCGAAGCTTGCAAAGAAATCCCTGTGATACCGAGAATCAAACCAAACAAAATCAATAAAGGCATACCTATTTTCGCCACTTTTTCTACACCACCGCTCAATCCGCGAGAGAGAATCCATGTATTCAGGAACAAACAAATGATCCAAAAGATGACTGGGTGACTAGTCCCTAGTTCAATATAATTCTGGAAAAACGCTTGTACTTCAGTTTGTGACATCCCTGTAAACGTTCCTGCTACAGAATAATACGCCCAAGACAAGGCCCAAGATTCTAAATAACAATAAAACGCGGCTACGGCAATATTGGTAAAAATTCCGAACACTCCGAAATACTTCCAGTAAGGTGCTTTACCCATGGCATCGAAGATAAATGGCGTGGAGTGCTGTTTGTATTTTCCTCCAAAGCGTCCCATTGACCATTCAACGAAGAGCAAGGGCAAGCCCATCAAAAGGAAACAAACAAGGTAAGGAATGATAAAGGCTCCACCTCCATTTTCAATCGCTTGAGCAGGAAACCGCAAGAAATTCCCAAGTCCAACGGCATTTCCCGCCATAGCGAGAATTAAACCGACTCTGGATCCCCACCCAGCAGAAGTAGTATTCGACATTGTAAGTTTAGTTTAGTTTTGACGAATATAAGTCATTTATTTGAAATTGTCTTCATCAATGAAAGTGTTGACTCAAGTGTTTTCGGCTCATATCCCAAATGCAGCTGCGACTTCGATAAATTGAATCCCGTTTTTGGCGGTCGTTGAGCGGCTTGCGTCAAACCATCGGTTTGCACACGATTTATACCATGGCGCGAAACTGATCGTCAACGATATTTAATGGATCGCCTTTTCGAAGGGCTTCAACTGCCCAAAGAACTATATTCGAGCGCGTTAAATGATGTCCTTCTCCATAAACGATAATCGTTCTCGCAATTGACCAATTCTTGTTCGCATCGGAAAGAAGAATTTGTTCAGCTTCCACTTTTGATTTCGCATATTCACTCAGCGGATTTACAACATCATCTTCCGAATAATCCCCTTTTAAGCCATCAAAAACAAAATCTGTAGAGAGCAATTGAAAATGAGCGTTCAATGCCTTGCTAGCTCGAAAAACGATTTCCACAGCCTCTGTATTCATTTTTTTGCAGGCATCTGGTTGGATTTCGCACTGATCAACATTGGTCATTGCGGCAGTGTGAATCACATGCGTTGGACGATAAGACTTAAACACACTTGAAACACTTTCCTCAGAGGTGATGTCCAATTCAACATAAACGTCATTCGGACAATCTGGATTTCGGTTACTTCCCTTTGAAGTCGCACAAAAGTCGATGGAGTGATGTATACATTGCTGAACGATTTTCTGTCCAAGTAAACCATTCGACCCGGTAATTAGAATTTTCATTGAAACGATTGTTGATTACAATTCCCAAATTGAATTCCTTCGGCTTCGTTGGAGCTTGAAGAAATGCTTATGCTCGAGAATCCAGGCCATGGCCAAATAAATAATTAAAGGAGAGCCTAATGCAATAAATGAGGCATAAATAAACCCAAGCCTAACCTTTGAAATACTGATCCCGAGCTTTCTTGCCCACCATGAACACACTCCAAAAGAGCGCATTTCGAAAAAAAATAAGATCTTCTGTATTGTTTTCATGTGTTAAGGAGGTATTTTCCGACAGCGCAATTTAGGCATTTTTTTGCTGAACACATATGATTGTGCAGTTCTATGAGCATTTGACTCTCTCCAGCATTACTCGCTTTAACTCCCATCGTTTTAAACTGCCGAGTGATGAAGTTGTTCTCGGGTTCTAGGGATTGCATCAAGGCAAGTGCTGTGTTTAATTGATTAAAGTGCACGAGAAGAGGCGAAACTGCATTGATCAGGATGTTATTGAGCAAAAATGATTTATTTGATTGATGCGGAATACCATAATCTAGAAATGCTTTTTGAAGCATTTCAGAAAAATAGTTTACAATGTCTAGGTGATTGAAATTAACAAACGAGAAATCAATGGAAAGAAAGGAAACAAAGGCAGCAAATTGAGCGACTCGCTTTTGAGGTTGCGATGAGGCGTGTTGACCTTTGCATTTCCACCAATAGGTATCGATAGGGTCAACTTCATTGTCCTTATTTTCGCTCGAAATCGCTGGAAAAAGTCCGGAGACAGATACAACCGCAACAAATCGTTGGTTCGCGTCCATTTCCAATAGTGATTTCCATGGAACCTGTTTGGCTAAAACTTCGAAAGGCAAATCATTCACTTTTGAACCAAATGCGCGCGCGATCAATGAATAAAAATGCTGCATGGTATCGCTTCCCGAAGAAAACCCTGACTTAGTTTTTCTCACTAGTCTATTTTTCAATGTTGGATTTATCAATTCAAAGAAGAGCAGTTTCTTCTGCACTTTTGCCAGCGGCGCGCATGGTATAGCTGTATTCACAACTTTTTTTTGCCGTTGGATATGTTCTTTGTCAATGACAGATTTCAACTCGAGCGTTGGGACTGAAGTGCCATTAATAAAAACCTCACGATCATGAATAAGTACAACATGAAGAATGACATTGTTGTATGCGGGATCGAGGTGATGCCCATGTGCATACCAATCGCTTGATTGCACGTGAATTTCAACATTGCCAACCCAATGGATCTCATCCATCTTCATTTGCGCACACGAGAAGTCAGGGCCGCTTTCAAATGCATTGTAAACTCCTTCAGAAATCAGTTGAAAAAAACCACCATTACTCAATGTGAGTTGATGAAAAGGCAGGCGTTTATAACGCCACAAGAAATGAAGGTAAGATTCGTCCAAGATGCAGTATGAAGAATCTTGAAGATACAAAAAAAGGTGCTCAAATGAACACCTTTTTTCTATTGTTTTACACTTCTTATTTCTTTGGAATCGGCAGGAACTGCAAGTAGGTTGCTGGAGCAACTGTCGCAGTAGCTGGGTCAAACATCATGTTGATTACACGACCTTCAGTTCGACGATTCAACTGATGTAGTTTTTCAAACTTTACAGGGTCCGTTTTCTTGAACTGGTTGATGTACGCTTCAGTCAATACAACTTCTAGACCTGTTGCTGGATCAATCCATTTCGCAGGTAATGCTTCTCCCTTACCAACTGGAACGATACGACGAGGATCAATTCCTTTGTCAACCAACCATTTGTAACATGCTTTCGCACGATTCTCCGAAAGCACCTGATTGCGCTTGTCTGTATCACGTGCATCTGTATGTGAACTCAACTCAAGGACCATTTCAGGGTATTCTTGAAGAAGGTTGTACACGAACATTAATGAGTCATCCGAACTGATTGTTGAGTCATTCACGAATGTCCATTTAGACAATGGGTAACGTACCTCTGGTAGACGAATCGGTTTGATTGGCACCAACTGAAGTTCTTGTACGAAATTTTGATCTTCATCCAAGCCCATTGTTGTAAATGATGAACCTGTCTTATTCTCGTGATAACCTGCTTTGGATATGTTTATGGTATATCCTGTATTTTCGAGGATGTAACGATCTGCATTCGGCTTTTTATCCCAGAAAACTGAACCTGATCCATTCGTTTTTCCTTCCCAAGTTGCCCCGTCGCTTCCTTTCACAACCACACGTACGTCAGCCAATTTCTTGCTTGCGTCTCCAACCTCAGATACGATTACTTTCAAGTCAAAGATGTTTGGTGGAAGTTCATATTTGTAGATGTCTGCATTGAACTTTCCATTTGGATCTTTTCTTTCAGAAGTAAAATAACCTTTACGGTCAGTCAATTCGTACAAACTATAATCGTTGTTTTCTGAATTAATAGGATACCCTAAGTTTGAAGGATTTTCCCATTTCATGGCATCAACCACTTTTTTTGCACGGAAAATGTCCAATCCACCAAGTCCAGGTAAACCATCTGAGGCAAACAACAAATCTCCATTTTTGGCAAATGTTGGAAACAATTCGTTTCCTTTCGTATTCACCTCAGGGCCCATGTTTTTTGGTGCACCCCATGTTTTATTTTTCTTGTCCCATTCTGAATACCATAAGTCACGACCACCATATCCTCCAGGAAGGTTGGAAACGAAGATTAAGAATTTACCATCGTCCGTTACACATGGGTGACCAACCGTGATACTGTCCGCTCCCTCTGGTTTCAACATATCTAGCTTCATCGGGTTTTCCCACTCGCTTTTTCCTTTTAACTCGGCCATCCAAATGTCACAACCTAAATTTTGCTTGTTTTCATTAGGACAACGTGTAAAGAAAATAGTTTTTCCATTGCCTGTAAATGTCGCACTACCCTCATGTGCTTCTGTATTGAGTACACCAGAAACATCCGCCAACCGTGGTTCTCCCCAGTTACCTTTTTTATCCAATTCACTCACCCAAATATCCATGTAATTCTCACAAGAAATTGGATCATCGGCGTTACCTGTACTACCTTCACGGCTTGATGCGAAATACATTTGCGTCTCCTTACGGTCAGCAAACATTGGCGCCATATCAAACTCCTTCAGGTTAATTGTATTTTGATTTGTAACAACGTGGCGTGAGCGATTTGCTTTGAACGCTTTGCTGTCTTTACATGATTGAACACCCACCTCACCACGGTTGTCAGAAGGAACCAACTTCAAATACTCTTCATAATTTTTTTGAGCCTTATCGAACTCACCCATCATGCGCAGCATTTCACCATTGTAATAGAAAATCTCAGGATTTACATCTTGATAATCAAGCAAAAGAGCGCGATCATACCATTCATTTGCCTCAGTAAAATGGTCAGTTAAACGGTAACATTCAGCAGTTTTGAATGCCATGTCCGCTTTCATTTTTTTCGCTTGGTCACCTTTACGATTCAGCTTTGAGTAGGCCAAACTGCATTTAGCTGCTCCTTCGCAATATTTTTGACTATTGAAGTAAGAGTTCGCCTCAAGAACATATTTATTTTGGGCAATGGAAACCATTGTAAAACCAATGAATACGAGACAAATAGTTAGGTTACGGTACATACGTTTTCCTTTTCAGTTAGAAAATTAAAGTAGCGAAGAAAGTAATTTTCTAGCAATAATCATAGCGAAATGCCAGTAAATGAGTTCTTCCTTGCCGCCGAAGTTAACAAAAACAATTTAAATATGTTTCTTAAAAATTAATCTTCGAGAAAATCTGTGTTCGAATCATCAAGAATATTCTCTGCGGACACATAGGTTTGCCAACGATCAACAATGCGTTTAAACCCTGATGGAAGCTCAGAGTCGAAGCGCAAATACTCACCAGAAGCGGGGTGTTCAAAACCCAATGTCTTTGCATGCAGTGCTTGTCCGGGAATCAATGAAAAACAATTTTCGATGAATTTCTTATAGCGTGTTGATGTTGTGCCCTTTAGGATTGCGTCACCGCCATATTCCAAATCATTAAAGAGTGGATGACCAATGTATTTCATGTGGGCTCGGATTTGATGGGTCCTACCTGTTTCCAATTTACATTCCACCAAGGTTACCAATCCAAATCGCTGAAGTACTTTGTAGTGCGTAACGGCGTGTTTCCCATAATCAGCATCAGGAAAAATGGTCATTACTTTGCGGTTTTTAAGTGATCTACCGATATGCCCTGTAATCGTTCCATCTTGAGCAACATCTCCCCATACCAAGGCATGGTAGCGACGTTCCGTAGTGCGATCGTAAAATTGTTTTGCTAATTGTGAAAGTGCATCTTCTGTTTTGGCGATAACAATCAAACCAGTTGTATGCTTATCGAGTCGGTGCACCAATCCTGGACGGCCAAAATAATCTTGGATTTTGTGTGGAAGATTGTCAAAATGAAAAACCAACGCATTGACTAAGGTTCCCTTATAATTGCCATAACCAGGATGTACTACCATGTTCGCTGGTTTATTCACGACAACCAAGGCATCATCTTCATAGACTATGTCAATCGGAATATCTTGGGGAATGAGCTCAATTTCTCGGATTGGATAAGGCAGGACCAATGAAACTTCATCGCCAGGCTTGACCTTATAATTTTGCTTGACTTTTTGGCCATTCACAACAATGTTTCCATTTTTCGCTGCGATCTGGACCTTATTTCGTGAGGTGTTTGCTAGTCGATCGATTAAAAATTTGTCGATGCGAATCATTTCCTGCCCCGGATCAACTTTTATTTTAAAATGCTCAAAAAGATCTTCCTCTTCGGTTTCGACTTCGTCGTTTGTTTCTTTCATCAGTATTTGATGACTTTAATGATTTGAGCTGGATTGCCTATGCTTTGCACACGCACAAAATATATCCCTGAAGAAAAGCTGCTCATATCAAGCACAGTTTCAACCCCATTATACATAGTACCACCCTGAGCATCAAACACGGTAACGTTTTCAACCGTTGATGGATTAACTTGAATAGTAAGTAAGTCGACAACTGGATTTGGATAAACCTCAAGTTCTAAGTTTTCATTTTGTTCTACGCTTAATTCAGCATCGAGACTCGTAGAGAAAATAGGTCGAACCATCACCGATCCCGAAATTTGAGATTGAATCCAATTTACACCGCCGTCAAGGCTGAAAAATGTTTTGTCTGAGTGGTCATTGTTTCGATCCAGGCCAACATTCAAACGTTGTGG
>JAJTDQ010000117.1 GCA_021300505.1 Cryomorphaceae bacterium | reverse complement strand
GTTTCATTTACTTGGATAGCCACCGTGAAATTGTTGGCCGATCACACTTGGGATGTACTGGAGAAACAGAGTGAGAGTGATGAGTGAGGAAACACTTCGTTTTCGTCTGAATCTCTTAAAAACCTGATATCTAAACATCAAAGCTACCTCACAAAAACCCACTCCTTGTCCGAAGACAACTTCTCGTCGAATGCATACCCGTCGACATCATATAGTTTCAACTCCTCTGGATGTTGGATATTCTGTTTGACAATGTATCGCGCCATAGCTCCTCTAGCGTGCTTCGCATACATCATAACAATTTTATATTGACCTTCTTTAAATTCCTTAAAAACAGGCGTGATGACTTGATTCTTAAGTCGTTTTTGATCTATTACTTTGAAATATTCAGCTGAAGCCAAATTGATAATCGATTCATCTTTCGCCACTTCTTTTTTCAAAAAATCGGTTGGCTTACTGCCCCAAAATTGATAGAGTGAACCTACTTTCGGTGTTATCGCCCAACGTGTTCCCATCTCCAAGCGATAAGGCGTCATTAAATCCAAGGGTTTCAAAATCCCATATAGACCTGAAAGTATTCGAATTGAAGCATTTGCTCGGATCAATTCATCGGCAGATAAAGAATAAAAATCCAATCCTCTATAAACCTCCCCACTAAATGCAAATGCCGCAGGAACGATCTCATCCGTTTGTTCTTTAGGAAATTCAAAGTGCTTAAAACGATGCTCATTTAATTCAGCCAATTCGCGAGACACCCCCATCAATTCCATTAAATTCTTTGCCTTCATTTTTGCTAATTTATTGACCAGTGATGTCGTTTCTTTCTCAAATACCGGAAGAGTAACATCTTGATATTTAGATACATTGGAAGTGTCAATTGATTTTGCCGGAGACAGTAAGATTATCATGAAATGTTGTTTTGTGTAAAATTACAGATGAGAACGGTTTTTCAACGAAAAAACTCAATGGATTTTTTTTGATTTTTTAACAAAAACTAAGTAATTTGGCAAAGTTAATTCTAAATTAAACCATGAAAAAACTTTTACTTTCCCTGTCCATCATCTCGTTTGCATGGAGTACGGATTACGTTTTCTCGCAAAACACCCCTGAATCAGGTGTCATCTATTGCGAGTCTTTCGGTGTATCCCGTCCATTACGAGAACTTGCTGAAGAGAATCCAGCAAACTTAAAACAAATTGACCGTCAACACAAAAAAGAGAAAATCAAGGAGTCGAAAGACCGTAAAACGCGTAAACCTCAAGAATTTAAATTCTCTGTGGAGCAAGATGGAATTGCCTATGGAAACGATCCGTCTTTGATGCAATCACAAATGGGATCGCGCCCTGGACCTTCTCAAAAAGTGAATGTGGCTGGTCAAGCAGTCAATTCATTCCGTCCAATGGACCCATCTGGGGCTATAGGTCCGAACTATTATGTTCAGATGATTAACTCTACAACAATTCGTGTGTACAATAGTACTACAGGAGCAACGGTTGGTAATGCCGTAACTCTTGGTACATTGTGGAATCCAGATTTAAGTTCCAACGATGGTGACCCGATTGTAATGTATGACCGTTTTGCTGATCGTTGGTTCCTCGCACAGTTTGGAGTTTCGGGTAATAAGATTCATATCGCTGTTTCGACTACAAACGATCCGATGGGTTCTTATTACACATACACTTATACATCACCACAGTTCCCTGACTACCTCAAGTTCTCCATTTGGCAAGACGGGTATTACATGACATCTAACCAGTCTTCTCAGAAAGTATTTGCTTTCGAACGCACAGCAATGCTTGCGGGAAGTGCAAATGCACGTTCTGTATTTGCGTCATACAATCCACCAGATGGAGGAGGGTTCTTCTGTCCTCTACCTGGTGATGCGGATGGGAATGGGTTAACTGGACACCAACAACGCCTACAGCAACAATCTCTTTTGTTTCTGCAGTGCCAACTTCTTCTTTTGATGGATCGTACAACGCTTCTTGGAATGATATCGCTCAACCGGGAACAACTCAAAAACTTGATGGTATCGGTGGGGTTTTGACTTATCGAGCTCAATGGAGAAAATGGGCAGGCTACAACACCGTTGTATTGAACTGGGGAGTGAGAATTAGCAGCACTCAACGTTCAATCATGTGGGCTGAGTTGCGTCAAAATCAATCCACTGGAGCATGGTCAGTTTATCAACAACAAATATATATTCCTGATGCATTGTACCGTTGGGTAGGTTCAATCGCTATGGATGACCTTGGAAATATTGGATTATGTTATGTTCGCTCTGGTTCATCTGGAACAAATTACCCAAGTTGTGCCTACACAGGTCGTCTTGCGTCTGACCCATTAAATCAAATGACATTTGCTGAAACTACTGCAGCTGCTGGTTCTGCCTCTTATACAGGCGGAGGTAACCGCTTCGGTGACTACTCACACACCACTTTGTCTCCTGATGGATCTACATTCTGGCACACAAGTGAATATGGCGGTACGAACTCTAGTTCCATGAGAACACGAGTTTACTCTTTCCAATTGGCTTTGCCAACAAATGCGAATGTTTCTATTAATTCAAGTGATACAGACAACTCAATTTGTGCAGGCACATCGGTGACATTCACAGCAACGGCAACAAATGGTGGAACAAATCCATCATACCAATGGCAATTGAATGGCGCTAATGTTGGAACGAACAGTTCTACATACACCAATGCCAATTTGAATTCATCAGACGTTGTTACATGTATTATGACGTCAAACCAAAGTGGTGCTACAAACAACCCTGCTACATCAAACGCGATCACAACAATTGTAAACACAACAGTAACACCATCGGTTTCTATCAGTGGAGACAACACCATTTGTTCAGGTACGTCAACGACATTCACGGCTGCAGCAGTAAACTCTGGTTCTTCACCAAGCTACCAATGGCAAGTTAATGGAAATAATGTTGGTGTAAATAGCCCAACATTGACTTCTACAGTTTTGACAAATGGTGCTTCTGTAACGTGCACAATGACTTCGAACGCGGCTTGTGTGACTACACCTACTGCAATATCGAACACAGTAACAATGAACGTTACAACTACTCCAGCTACACCAACTATCACAAACAATGGTGGTATTTTGACGTCAAGTGCAACATCTGGTAACCAATGGTACTTCAATGGTTCAATCATCTCTGGTGCAACAGGACAAACTTACACGCCAACAGCGAACGGAGTTTACACTGTTATTGCAACGAGTAATGGTTGTACTTCAGGAACATCGGTAGGTTCGACAATTAGTGGATTAGGAGTGGAAGAAATGGATCCTTATGCATTCACGATCTACCCTAACCCATCACAAGGTGACTTCACGGTATCATTCAATGCGATGGTTACGGAGACATATTCATTACGTGTATTTGACGAAATGGGTAAATTGGTTTACGATGACCAATTATCGAATGTGAATGGTGAAACGAAAAAAGAAGTTCGCCTAGGTCGTTTGGCTACTGGTGCATACACCGTTGTATTATCAAACGGTTCTGTTGAAACAAAGAGAAAAATGATTATCAAAAGATAATTCGTTCAGAACTATAAATTAGGAAAGGGTCTACTTCGGTAGGCCTTTTTTTTTACTAAACTATTTGGTTTCTTCTTTTTCAGTGTGAAAGTATATTCATTCAAATGTATCCTTACTTGACGTAAAATCGAAAGGTGAAATAAAAGGACCGAAGTCCAGCAAAGTGATCGAGCATATTGGCTTACTTGTCCAAGAGCTCCCAAGATCCATTCATCCCGAAGTAAATAAAATCATACTGTTCTGTCATGTGGAAGACTTTCACGAGATTGACCATCATTCAGTATCGAAACTAAATACTTTGATCTCGCTGCGGCTCATGTTAACCGCAATTTACAATGGGTGGAATCTTACAAAAACACTTGAATAACTATGTTAAGTGTGAATCTTCAAATCTGATTGAGCTGTTTTTTCAACAACAAACCATATCTCTTCGAACACCTCTGATTGACAGTATGCGAAATACACATTTAAAAAATAGGCCAATTGAAAAGGCAAGATTTTACTTGGTCATGGAATCAATTAGAAGTAAATGGTGTTACCAACTCCCGCCTGAACCGCTACCGCCAAAGCCACCACCACCGAAACCACCAAAGTTGCTTCCACCGCCAGAGCTAGAGCCACCGCCCCATCCTCCACCGCCGAAGAAGATTCCGCCAGAGCCCATGGTGAAACCTCCACCTCGTCCTCCTCTGCCACCTCTTCTAAAAAAGAAAATAATGAAGAGCGCAATCAGAATTAATATACCAAATACTTTGAATGGACTGTCTTCGCTACTTGTTCGGTTGGCATACTCCTTCTCGTCGTATTCCTTTTTTACCAAAGCCATGATCGCTGTCAAGGCAGCATCTATTCCTTTGTAATATTCGCTATTCTTGAAATGAGGCAATAACTCATTTTCCAAAATGCGCTTACCCGTCAAACTTCCTATGACTCCTTCCAACCCATAGCCGACTACCAATTCAAATTTTCGTTCACCAGAACCGCCTGTTGGTTTAATTAAAAGTACCGCACCATTATCAAACTTCTTTTTGCCCACGCCCCAAGCATGACCTAGATCCGTCGCGTACTCCCAAGGAGAGTACCCCTGTAAATCATCAATAATGACAACAACAATTTCGTTCGATGTTTCTTTCTCAAAATCATCCAGCTTCTTTTCAATTTTCAATGCCTGATCGGCTGATAAAAAGTCCGGAAACTGCTTGGAAAAATTGTTGTAAAACTTTGTTGGATTGGGAGCTGGTGGTATAACAGAATTTTTGGCTAACGCGCCAAAAGCAAACACCAAAAACGTTATTACGAACAAGAACTTATTGATTACTTGATTTCTCATCTCAACCAAGTGTAATGTCATTATCCAATTCGTTCACATCACCCTCCTCAAAAGGATATGTCAACTTCATTTGTTGACCTACCATTGCGATACCTTCACGAAGACCTTGAACATATTTGGATTGCTTAAAGAAGGAAATCATCAATTCGCGTTCATCGTCCCAAAAATGTTCAGGCACATGCGCATTTATTCCTTCATCTCCTATGATCGCTAATTTATGATTCTGTGTGGCCACATAAATCAACACTGCATTTCTATACTTGGTATCGTGCATGTTGAGCGAATTAAAGATGCGTATCGCCTTCTTTACAGGATTTCCAAAACACCTTTTATCGATATGCACGCGAATTTCTCCAGACGTCTGCTTTTCAGCTTCGGCTATGGCATCGCGAATCTGTTGAAGATCTGATTCTGAGAAATCTGGAACCATACGCAATTTACAGGTTATCCTGTCTCATCTTTTTAAGGTCAGGTGCATTTTCACTTCCCGGTGTAGATGAGAAGTAGGCACGCTTTTCAAAACCGAAAACACCAGCCCAGATATTAGTAGGAAAACGACGAATCGATTTGTTGTACTCTTCACACAACAAGTTGAATCGACGGCGTTCAACTGAAATCATGTTCTCCATATTTTCATATTGACCCTGGAAATCGCGGAATGCATCCGTTGCACGCAGCTGTGGATAGTTTTCAGAAATCGCCAATAAACGACCTAATGATGAACTAAACTGGTCCTGAACCTCTTGAAATTTCTTGATATTTTCTTCCGAAAGATCATCTACAGAAAGAGTAATCTTCGTAGCATTTGTTCGTGCTTCAATGATTTCCTTTAATGTTTGCTTTTCGTATTCAGCTCCGGCCAAAACGATTTCAAACAAGTTCTTGGTCTTATCCATTCGTTCTTGATAACGAACTTCCACTTGTTTCCATTGTCCATTGATTGACTCGTCCTTATTTACAAAAGAATTATACGTTGAACATCCATTAAAAACAGCCAACAAAAGGGCACCTAAAACAACAAAAAGAAGAATTCTCGAAGTACTCATACAAAATATTTGATGCGTAAATATAGGTCTTTTCGTTGGCCACTTACATGCTTTAACAAAAAATAGGAAATGTCTAGATGCTTGCACTTGAGTCGAAACAGTTACCAAAATCAGTATAAAACAGAGTGGATTAACCATATATGAACCAATCATTAAATTCATACGTATATTTGTATACGCTAAATTGAGTCCCTTGAATAGTTCACTACTTTTCCATAGAATTGCCGGTAGCATCGCTCTAACACTTCTAACTTTCGTGTCGTTTTGTCAAACAAATCATTGGGAAACTGCTGTTTACGATTCGAGTAACTGGACCTATATCGTTCCGAACGCATCTACACCAAGTAACTGGATTGATCCAACATTTGTTCCAACAGGTTGGTCAACGGGGAAAGGGGGGTTTGGCTTTGGTGACGGGGATGATCTCACTACCCTTCCAAACGGATCAGTATGCGTATATCACCGAATTACATTCAATGTTGCTTCATTGGCGAACATCACCAAGGCCATTTTAAACATGGATTATGATGATGGATTTGTTGCCTATTTGAATGGTGTTGAAATTGCCCGAAATGGTTTAACAGGCGCAGGGCAACCTGCCTACAACCAATTGGCTTCAATTTCTCACGAGGCTGCTCTTTATCAAGGAAACCTCCCTGATCAATTTTTATTTTCCAATAGCCAAGTAAACTCGATTTTAGTGAATGGTCCAAATACCTTGTGCATTGAAACTCACAATCAAACAGCTAATTCTTCAGATTTTTCTTCAAGAGCATTTTTAACCTTGGGAATTGCGGATAATTCAGTGACTTATGGACCAACACCGACATGGCTGGTTACACCTATAGAACTAAGTACCTCCAATTTACCGATCGTTGTTTTGAACACGGGTGGAGTGACAATCCCTGACGAACCGAAAGTCGATGGATTAATGGGCATTATATACAATGGACCAGGGGTGACGAATTCGATGAATGATCCGTTCAATGAGTTTTACGGTCAAATAGCTATTGAACGTAGAGGATCTTCATCAAGTACATTTCCTATGAAGTCCTATGGTTTGGAGACAAGAGGCCCAGATACAAATATCAATTATAATGTCTCTGTGTTTGATTGGCCATCCGATAATGATTGGATACTTTACGCACCATACACGGACAAGGCAATGATTCGTAATGTACTGACCTATCACATCGGAAATGAAATGGGATCTTGGGCCCCAAGAACGCAACTCTGTGAAGTCGTACTCAATGGCGATTACATTGGTGTGTACGTTTTCATGGAGCGGATCAAGCAGAATCCGGGACGTGTTGATATCGATGAATTGTTGTATACAGACACGACAAACAATGAATTGACCGGTGGCTATATCTTAAAAGTAGATAAAACGACTGCTGGAGGAGTAATTGCTTGGAACTCACCTTACACCAGCTCTGCGCCAGGAAATGGGACAATCATTCGCTGGTCCACTTTGGGACTTCAACCTTGGATTTGGCAATGCTAACTACTGCCAAGGTGGGGATACAACAGGATGGGAACTTAATTTTAACTCATACTGCGGTGGTGGATGGCAGAATCCTTTTTGGTGGAATCGTTTGTTGGAAGATTCGCTTTACGCACATGATGTGAATTGCCGTTGGCAATCATTGCGTCAAAACGTATTGAGCACACCGGTGTTAATGAATTACATTGATAGCGTTGCAAACGTGCTTACAGAGCCTGCTGCTCGAAATTATACGCGATGGCCAATTCTAGGTGTCTATGTATGGCCAAATAACTTTATCGGAGATACCTTTCAAGAGGAAATTGACTATTTAAAAGAATGGGTAACAGGTCGTTTGACATGGATGGATAACAATATGTTTGGCTCATGCACAGATTTAGGATTGAATGAAAATTCTCTTCCTACAGACATTAACATTTACCCAAATCCTGCAAGCACATCCGTAACGGTCAAAAGTGAGCAACCTATTCCAAACGCATCTATTGATTTTATAACGACAGATGGACGATGCTTTAAAAAAATGCATACGAATGAGTTGAATACATTCGCTATAGACATTAGGGATCTCGAAGAAGGAATCTATTTTGTACGTGTATATGCCAACAATGAATTTTACACAACCTTTAAACTTATAAAAAAATGAAATCTTTAATCATTGCATCTATCCTTGGACTCACATCGGTACTCATCTTTTCTAGTTGTGAGAAGGTTGCAGGTCCAGGTGGAACTTCTGTCATTCGTGGAAACGTTGTTGGATTGAAAAACAATCTTGGCCAATCTGAAGTGATTGAGATTACTGTAATGAATGGCCTTGAAGTAGAACATGGGGATTATTTCTTGTTGAACGCTGCTGGGAACAACAGCCGTTATTATATTTGGTATAACAACCCGACCTGGGTGAGTAATGGAAACCCAAATCTTGCTGGTCGAACTGGGATCAAAGTTGATTTTAACTACAGCGATTCAAATGTGGATATTGCAAACCAAACTGTTGCGGCTTTAAATGCGGTCTTGAGTGATGAATTTACAATTGAAGTCAATGGAGATATTCTAACTTTAACAAGTATCGAGCATGTTAACCTTTCTGATGCAGACAATGGTTCAACTAACTTCAACGTGGATGTTGCCAATCAAGGTGAAGAAGATCAATTCGGTACAGAAATCGCGATTGCTGATGAACATGTCTTCTTGATTTATGCCAATGGTACTACTTTCAATGAAACTGCGCGCACTGGTGCAAATGGTGAATTTACTTTTGAAGGATTACAGGTGGGAACATATACGGTTTATGCCTTGACTCAAGACACGATAACAGGTGAAAAAACTCCTGTCTACAAAACGATTGAAATTTCAGAAAAAGCAAGCATCAACGAAATTGGCACCTTCTCCATTCACTACTAATGACAACTAAACATTCCATTTTCATAGCAATTGTTTGCTTATCTCTCGGGGCTAATGCTCAATTTGGAGACGTGTTGTCACGCACAACAATAGAGGCTAAATTCGACCTACCTAAAAAATTTAGTCTTGGTGTAGCTGTTCAATCACGCTTTAATTTTTCCAATACGAGCTATGATCGAACAATGTACACAGTGAGTGCTTCATACGATGCGACAAAGTGGTTGCGCTTAAACGGTTCTTTTCGTCATGGGGTACAATCCAATCCCAATGTACTGATCGATGGCAAAAACTTATTGTCGAGATACCGCTACAGCGGAGGAATTCGCTTAAATCCAGCTGCACTTTTTGGTTTTGATAAATACGTTGACATCTATTTAAGCAGCAATTATCAATTTGGAGATCTCAAATTTGAACGTCCACGATACATCTGGAGAAACAAAATCACGGTCAAGCCAAATTTAAAAAGCAAGATCTTTAAACCATATGTAAGTGCGGAATCATTTTATCGTTTCAATCAATACTACTATTTGGTGGGCAACACTTTTGTTACTGTAGGATTGATGAATGAGATGCGCTACGAAGTAGGAACTCAGATTGATTTCAATAAGAAAAATAGTTTGGAAATCGGACTAATGCTTCGTGACTACCAAACAAAGAAAAACTCAAATTTGGTGCTCTGCCTAACCTACTCACATACTTTTCGTAAAGACAAAAAGTCGAAGAGCAAAGCGTCGCAATAGAGTGACTAGTTAAGAGTATCGAGTTCGAGTTAGAAATTCCTACATTCAGAATTAAGGTTTTATACGTGTTAAAGAATCGAGTTTTCTAGCAACTCGTAACTAAAAAAAACCGAATTTAAGAATAGCCTACAACCTTAGAATTATTCGTCATTCGTCGTGTAATAAAACCCAACTCATAACTCGTATCTACCAACTCGTAACTAAAAAAAATCTCAACTTAGGAATAGCTTACAACCTTAGAATTATTCGTCATTCGTCGTGTAATAAAACCCAACTCATAACTCGTATCTACTAACTCGTAACTAAACCCTAAGCGCACCCATTCCGCCATCCACATGCAAGATTTGGCCTGTGACCCATGCAGATTTTTCGCTGAGCAGGAATTCAATTGAATTCGATAAGTCCTCCGTTGTTCCAACTTTTTTCATCGGATTGCGCTGAGCAGAAGCTTCCATCTTTTCTGGAGTCGAAAGGAATTTTTCGCTTAATGCTGTATTGGTCAATGACGGCGCAATGGCATTCACACGAATCGTTGGTGCAAATTCAGCAGCCAATGATCGCGTCAATCCTTCGATGGCTCCTTTCGCCATGGCAATGGAAGTGTGAAACGTCATTCCTGTAGTTGCTGCAACTGAACTAAATAAAACCACCGATGGGTTTGTTCCCTGTTTCAAGTTGGGTAAATATTTCTGCACACTTTGAAAGGCACCAATTACATTAACATTCAAATCGTTCATCACCTCTTCGTGCTTGTAACGATGAAAGGGTTTAAGATTAATTGTTCCTGGGAAATAAACAAGGCCGTCGAGATGTTCATGGATTTCAGGCAATTCCTCAGTGTTGTATTCGTTTACCATCCATCTTTCTGAATATCCTTCTATCTCGTTTCTTGATATTCCGATCACTCTATGACCTTGGCCTGTGAGCCTATCGCAAGCAGTTTGAGCCATGGCACTAGAAGCACCAATAAATAGGTATGTTCTCATTTGTTTCGTTTTGAAATTTTATTTCCACTTATTGCACGTTGTCTTGTGCATTTAAAGCGATCAATACCCTCGTTTCGTTTCGCTGAATGTTTGGTTTGACAATTTTCCACACGTTCACGCCAACGTGTGTAAGAAGAAAACTTAAGTTCCTTTTTCATCAAATTTCGCACAGCTGATTCACTCAACCCAAATTGTGCTTTGATGGCATCAAAAGGTGTTCTGTCTTCCCACGCCATCTCGATGATGCGATCGATATCCTGATCAGACAATTCAGTTTTTTTCTCCACTTTGTCCTTCGTCAATACGTAAGCCGAGGGCGAAGGCAAATCGCTGTAATGACAATAGTTCTCGTCTGATGTTTTCATTGACTTTGGAATTCTTTCATGTATCAACATTGCAAACATCAAAAGGTTCGTGATTTCAATTCCAAATGTGACGTATTTTTGTTTCTATGAATTCATGGATGAAACAACTTTTTATTTTCTGCAGCATCAATATCATCTCTTTAGTTGCTTTATCGCAGGACATTCCAAATCCGAGTTGTGGTCAGATTGTGCATTTGGAAAAATTCAGTTCTAAATTTGTGACGAACAGAAATGTTGATATTTGGCTTCCCCCGAGCTATGATGGCATTCAATCGTATGATGTTTTGTACATGCACGATGGTCAAATGCTCTTCGATTCTACAATGGCCTGGAACAAACAATCTTGGAAGATCGACGAAAATTTGTGTTTAATGCAGTACAACACAATTGTTGTTGGCATTTGGAATGCAGGTAGTGAGCGCCACATGGACTATTTTCCACAAAAGCCATTTGAGAGTTTAAGTATCCAAGAACAAGAACTGATTTCCGCACAGCTATCGGATGCAGGTCGAAGTAACGGGCAGTTCAAACCCAATTCGGACAATTACTTAACCTTTATCGTTAATGAGTTAAAGCCATATATTGACAGCACATTCAACGTTTCTACCAAGCCAGAAAGCACTTTTATAGCTGGTAGCAGTATGGGAGGATTGATCTCGTTGTATGCGATTTGTGAATACCCTGAAACCATAAAATTTACTTTGATTTTGGCGATCAGACCTTGGATGCACTTTATCCTCCGCTTCAAAAAACGGTAGATAAAATCATGAAAAGAAAACAGTATAAAAAGGGGAAATCATGGCTCACCCAATATTTCCCTGGAGATGATCACAGCGAAAAATCATGGGCAAGGCGTTTGTATGTGCCGTTCAATTATTTCTTTCAAAAAGAATTTTTTGTTTTGATTGCTCATTAATCATGCTTAAAAACTGATGTATCTTACGTTATTTTTTGAAGAATTATAAAACATCATTTTTTGATTATATCGTCTTGATGAATGAACAAAACGGCATTATGAATGAATATTTGCTGTTGCGATTGATTATAAAGTTACTTATGTTTACCACACCCTTGCTGAACTGTAAACAATGAATTGTGTTCAGTGTTAGGGAGCCGAAACTTAAAAACTACACTGCTCATGAACAAGCAAAAATCTTGCAAAAGGTCACTTTTGAATAATCTTTTTATTGGAAATTCTTTCCATTTAGCATTCCTCTTATTTTTCGTAAGTGGATCTTTTCTTTCATTTAGTCAATCCGAGACGAGAACAACGATGACATCAACCAGCACATCTGGTTCGTGGGAGAAAACGAAATTAGAAACTCTAAAAGTGGAGAATCCAGAACTCCATGTTGTGTACACAAAGATTATAAGCCTGGATCAAGAGATTCGAAACGTTGTTCTTCAAAATCAATTGCCATCATCTGTGATTGATCAGTATTTGATGAAGATTACATCTATTTGTAGTGACTGTCTCAATAATAAAGTTCTGGATACAGCAGAACTTTATGTTCACATCAACGACCCCATGATTTCAAACACTTTGCTTTTGTTCATGCAAGAATTCCTAACTAACCTTTCAAATCAATAACCATGATTTCAACAAACATAATTTCGAGATTGAAGGTCTTTTTGCTGATATTCGCAACAGCATTTGCAGTTTCATTTGGCAATAAACTGCAAGCCCAATGTTTTAATGCTACCTATGCACAATGGCCAAGTACTACATTTACCCCAACATGCGGAGGAACTTGTATTTTCCAAAATATTACAACCTCCGGATATGCTAGTGAATATTCTAGGGTTAATGTAATCGCAGGAAACACATACCGATTTAGAAGTTCAAACACCAACGATTTCATAACAATTTCGAATACTGGGGGTACAGGTCCCGCTTTCGCATCAGGTGTTGGCGGTGGTGCTGGAATTACATGGGTAGCCACCATTACAGGTGTTGTTCGATTTTATACGCATACGAGTGCAGCGTGTGGAGCTAGTACAGCTTTAAGAACTCGAAGTGTTTGTTGTGTGGGGGCTCCTCCAGCTGCACCAGCCAATGACTTAGTTTGTAATGCAACAACCATTACTTGTGGTTCAACAACAGCAGGTACAACAGTAAATGCAACAAGCACGGGAACCTATGAAGGAACAACTTTTTGCGGTACGGGTCAGAGCAGTGCTGGTGTATGGTATCGATTCGTTGGAACTGGACAAACGATTACGGCCTCTCTTTGTGGGACGGCTTGGGATAGTAAGATTCAAGTTTATTCCGGTGCAACGTGTACAGCATTGTCATGTATCGGTGGAGTTG
>JAJTDQ010000010.1 GCA_021300505.1 Cryomorphaceae bacterium | reverse complement strand
TTTGCTTGTCAATTCTTCAAGAGGGATCATCTATGCATCAAATGGAATTGACTTTGCAGATTGCGCTAGAAAGGAAGCAGAAAAAATTCAGATAGACATGGCAGCTATACTAGATCGCCATTCCTTTTAATCGAGCGGTAACCAAATCGTGAAGGTTGTCCCCTCACCTTGTTTACTTTTCACATCGATCTTACCTCTGTGCGCATCGATGATTAGTTTGACGTAAAACAAACCAAGGCCAAAGCCCTTCACATTGTGAACATTCCCAGTGGGAACGCGGTAGAACTTGTCAAAAATCATTCGAAGATCTTCCTTTTTTATACCGATTCCATTGTCAGTGATTTCCAAAACAAGTCCCTTCTTTTCGTTGCGGGTTGTCAAGGTGATTTCCGGTTTCTGCTCGCAATACTTTACGGCATTGTCCAAAAGATTGTAGACCACATTCGTCAAGTGTACAGCATCCGCTTTTAAAGTATGTTGCTCTGCATTTAATTCAATAGTGAGCTTTCCACCCAACTCGGATTGATTGAATTCAAAACTCTCGCGTGCCTCATCGATGAGCTCATGCAAATCCATTGATTCGCAAGAAAGTGTCAATTCTTCCTTATCCAACTTGGCAACGTTCAACACCCTTTCTACTTGATGTTCCAAACGTTTGTTTTCTTTATATATGATGCTTGCGTAACGCTTAAGTTTCTCAGGATCATTAGAAAAATCGCTCTTCATCAACATTTCACTCGACAATCCAATGGTTGAAATCGGTGTCTTTAGTTCGTGCGTCATGTTATTGATGAAATCTGTTTTTACTTCAGACACTCTTTTCTGACGCACTATAACATTGATGGAATAGCCAAAAAACACCAAGACCAAAAGGACGATAATGGTCACATAAATCCATGGTGAAATAAGTTCATCTGGAGATTGAATACTTTTGGCTGCAACATTTGGAAAATGCACCGTGAAGTAATGTCCATCCTTTTTCCAACTCAACTTGGCAGATGTGATCCCATTCAAGGTGTCCGATACTGGTGCATAGAGGGAGTCTTTGGTGAATTTGATGAGATTCCCGAAAACAATTGAATCTGTGAAGCAGTCATAAATCCCGTATTGAAAATCTTGGTGTATGCTCTGGTCGTAGAATTCTCTTTTGAGGAGCGTTTCAAGGTAATACGGATGTAATTCCTCGTTGACATCCACCGCGAAATAATTCGTGCGCACCTGCTTCACAGCACCATATAGGTCTGAGCTGTCTGCATGCTGTGTTGAAATTTCTTCCAACACGTTCCGTAAAGCGATGTGTGCTTGTTCAGAAAACTGCTTTAGGTTCAAGCTATCTTCATGTTCCTGAATCGCGATATTCGTTTGCTGCATGGCGATGGTCTTTCGAATCCACACCATTTGCACAAGGAGGATACTTGCCAGGGAAATAATCCCCAAAATAACTACGGCATTGATGTTCCTTCTATTCATTGCGCATCAGCATAAAATTACGACTCGCTAGAACCCATTGACACCATTAACTGTGGTGTATTTCAAGATATTCTTCTTATCAGGATGGATGCGCGCGAAAGCCGACTGAACCGCTAAGGTACCTTCGTGGAATCCACACAAAATCAACTTCAATTTATTTTCGTAGGTATTGACATCACCAATCGCATATATCCCCGGGATGTTTGTTCTATAATCAAGCGTATCCACCTTAATTGCATTTTTCTCGATTTCCAATCCCCAATCAGCAATAGGACCAAGGCTTGGTTTCAAACCGAATAGAGGTATAAAGTGATCCGCTTCTTGAATCATCTCACCGTTCTTTTGGTGTGTGATAACCACATTTTCGACCTTTCCATCTCCATTGATTCCCGTAACCTCCGCTTCGGTTACCAACTTGATTTTACCTTTTTCAGCCATGTCAATCACCTTTTGAACCGAATCAAGGTGACCACGGAATGAACTGCTACGGTGAACAAGAACAACCTCGCTCGCGATATTATTTTCAGCAAGGAAAATTGACCAGTCCAACGCCGAATCACCACCTCCAGCAAAGACACAACGCTTGCCATGGTAAAATTCTGGATCTTTGATGATGTATTCAACTCCTTTGTCTTCAAATGCTTCCAAATTGTCGATAGGTGGTTTACGCGGTTCAAATACACCCAACCCACCAGCAATAATTACAATTGGTGCCTCATGTTGTGTACCTCTCACAGTGGTTACTATGAATTTACCATCTTCAGTTTTGTCGATGGACAAGGCAGCCTCACCGAGAGTGAACCCTGGCTTGAATGGTGCCGACTGTTCCATTAAATTATCAATCAATTCCCCGGCTAGAACAGAAGGAAAACCGGGAATATCGTAGATCGGTTTTTTCGGATAAATCTCTGAACATTGTCCGCCAGGTTGTGGTAATGAGTCAATCAAGTGGCAGCGCAATTTCAAGAGTCCTGCTTCGAATACGGTGAAGAGTCCTACTGGCCCCGCACCGATGATGATAATATCTGTCTGGATCATTTTTTAAGGTTAACAAAACCGCTGCAAAGGTAGCGATTAGTTCAGTAACACGAAACCTTGACAATTGTTTAATTTAGATCGATATTCAGGCTATTTCTCCACCACAACTCGAACCTGCTCCGGCGGTGCAGCCGTAGCAATGATCATCCACCAAAATCGAACGAAATCCCAGTGCATGTTCATCAAAATCCCGAATATTCGCTTTTGCAGTATTGACAGGTAAATCAAGCATTTGATTGAAATCACAATCGTACAAGGTACCATCCCATCCTACAGAAATGGTATTTCGACACATCACGTTTTGCACTGCCATTGGATTGAAAGCGTCAACCAATTTCTCCATGTAGGACTCCAAGTTCCCACTTTCGATCAAAAACTCGAGGTAGCGACTAATCGGCATATTCGTTATCGAAAAAAGCGCGTTGAAATCAATGTTGAATTCTGCTTTTAAGCGTTGTTTAAATTCAGATTCTAGTCCTTTTTGATCTGAAGGTAAGATTGCCCCTGTCGGATTATAAACAAGATTGAGTAGAAGTCCACTGCCATCAATTCCGTATCCAACCGCATTCAATTTTTGAAGGGCTTCAATCGATTTTGAAAACACTCCCTCCCCGCGCTGACGATCGGTGCGCAATGCGGTAAAATGAGGCAGGGATGAAACCACTTCGACCTGATGTTCTTTAAAAAATTCAGGCAGATCGTGGTACTTCTTATTGGCAAGGATGATCGTTAAATTGCAGCGGACAATGATGTGCTTTTTTAGGGCACTCAATTCCTCCACAAACCAACGAAAATGAGGATTCATTTCGGGCGCACCACCTGTTAAATCAACCGTTTGAGCGTTCGAATTTCGCAGCACAGTTAAACACTGTTCCATCGTTTCGCGCGACATAATCTCCTTACGGTCCGGACCTGCATCCACATGACAATGCTTGCACGTCTGGTTGCACATCTTTCCCAGATTCACTTGAATAATCGATATTGGCAAGGGTTTTATCTCCTCCAAACCAGCATTCTTCACACGCTCCGAAAAAGGGATCAATTCAAGTTTGTGCAGGGCATCCAATTGAACATCAGGTGCTGATAAAGGACTGTGTGATGCGAACAATGACTTCATTTACATCATCAATTTTTTCGCTTGTTTCATCATTTGAACGCTATGCACCAACGACGCTCCTCCGCGAATCGCTGTTGTGACATGCACCGCTTCCATCAGTTGCTCCTCTGTATATCCTTTTTCTAGCGTATCTGAAGTATAGGCATCGATGCAATATGGACATTGAACAGCGTGCGCCACTGCCAGAGCGATCAACGATTTCTCTCTAGCTGAAAGCGCCGAATCTTTGAATACGTTGCCGTAATAATCAAAAAATTTGTCTGCAAGTTCTTGCCCGAACTCACCGATCTTACTGAAGTTTTTCAGGTCTTTTGGGTCGTAATATGTTTCCATTTAAATTAAATTAAGAATTTGATTGCTGCGCAAATTTAAGGATTCGATACCTGCGGTAATTTTGTTTCGACGTACAATCAAATCTTTTGTCTTTTGTCTTTTGTACTTTGTCTTTTGTCCTTTGTCCTTTGTCCTTTGTCCCCTTTCTTTAGTTGGGAATTTAGAATTTGATTACTTCGCAAATTTGTTTATTAATTCGAATATAATTTGTCTTAAAATCTTAATCTCCTAACATCTTGGTATCCAATTGAATTTGATTGCTGCGCAAATTTAAGGATTCGATACCTGCGGTAATTTTGTAGTAAAGTATGGTCAAGTCCATGTTCTATGTTCCATCAGTCAGCTGCGGCTGACGGTCTATGCTCCGAAGTATTTCTTCCCAAACTCCCACAGCACAACACCAGCGCAAACTGAAACATTCAAACTGTGCTTTGTACCAAACTGAGGGATTTCGATGACGTGGTCTGTAATGTCGATTACGGCTTGATTCACCCCATCGACTTCATTGCCAAAAACTAGCGCAAATCGTTCGCCGGGTAAATCCCCCACATGTTGCAAATGGACAGTTTCCTCTGCTTGCTCAATGGTGCAAACAACGACTCCTTGTTCCTTTAATTCAGCAACGAGCTCCGTAATTGACTTTCGGTATTCCCAGACCACCGTTTCAGTGGCACCGAGGGCTGTTTTCTGAATGTCTCGGTGTGGTGGATTGGCGGTAATTCCGCAGAGATATATTTTTTCCACATTGAACGCATCAGCCGTTCGAAAGAAAGAACCGATATTATTTAAGCTTCGAATATCATCCAATATGACAATCAATGGAAACTTCTGTTGAGCGCGAAAATCTTCTTCACTCACACGTTCCAATTCCCACAATTTTAACTTCCTGTTCATTTTTGTTGATAAGATGAAGTCAGGATGTTTTGACCTCTCAATGGAGGGTCCTAACTTTATGGCAAAAATCATTAAATCATCCGACTTGGCGAAGGAAAAGCAAGAAAAAAGCGCGAGTGAAACTCCCTTAATGAAGCAATACAATCAGATTAAAGCCCGACATCCTCAGGCTTTATTGCTTTTTCGCGTGGGTGATTTTTACGAAACCTTTGGTGAAGATGCCATAAAAACATCGCGCATCCTTGGGATCATCCTTACGAAACGAGGTGCAGGATCGAGTTCAGAAATTGAATTGGCTGGATTCCCACATCATTCGTTGGATACCTATTTACCAAAACTTGTTCGGGCGGGTGAACGCGTTGCGATTTGCGACCAGTTGGAAGACCCAAAAATGACAAAAACGATTGTCAAACGTGGTGTTACCGAACTCGTAACCCCTGGAGTTTCTTTCAATGACCAAGTCCTCGATCAAAAGAAAAACAATTTTCTATGTGCCATACACTTCGATAAAAACGAACATGGGATTGCCTTTTTGGATGTCTCGACAGGGGAGTTTTTAATAGCGCAAGGAAACAAAGAATACATCGATAAGCTGATCCAAGGTTTTGAACCTACTGAGATTGTTTATCAAAAAAACCGTTCGAAAGAGTTTCAAGAAATCTTTGGAGACCGCTACTATACCTTCCGTTTGGAAGATTGGGTGTTTACTTCAGATTTCGCAAATGAGTCACTTCAGAAACATTTTCAAACCAATTCATTGAAAGGATTTGGTGTTGAGAATTTGGACAAAGCGACGATTGCTGCGGGTGCGGTATTGCATTACCTCGGTGAAAATCAGCACGACCGACTTGGACACATCACCACCATTGCACGGATCGAAGAAGAACGTTACGTGTGGCTCGATCGATTTACTGTCCGTAACCTTGAATTGATTTCTTCCACGAATGAAAATGCAACTACCCTGGCTGATGTGCTTGACCGTACACTCACACCGATGGGTGGAAGGATGATGAAACGTTGGATTGTTCTACCGTTGAAAGATGAACGTCCCATTCGCGATCGACTTTCGGCAGTGGCGTACTTGAAAGAAAATGCAGTGCTCAACAGTGAACTTGGCGACCGACTTGGCCAAATAGGTGATCTTGAGCGACTGATTTCGAAAGTCGCCGTCGGAAAGGTAAATCCGAAGGAGGTAATTCAACTTAAACGCACCTTGCGGCAAATTGGACCTATTTGTTCCTTGCTTGAAAATAGCGAGAGCGACATTCTTAAAAAGATTGCTGATCAATTAAATCCGTGCGAAAATCTCGTTGACATCATTGAAAAAATAGTGATGGATGAACCTGCGATTCAAATAGGAAAAGGATCCGTGATTCGCGATGGGTGGCATACAGAGTTGGATGAATTGCGGGAAATCTCGACCAACGGCAAGGACTACTTGAAAGATTTGGAGGAGCGTGAATCTACTCGAACTGGAATTCCAAGTTTGAAGGTAGCCTTCAACAATGTCTTTGGATATTACCTTGAAGTTCGAAATACGCATAAGGATAAAGTTCCTGAAGAATGGATTCGCAAACAGACCTTGGTCAATGCGGAACGGTATATCACCGAGGAACTCAAAATCTACGAAACGAAGATCCTTGGTGCCGAGGAACGGATTCATTCAATTGAATACAAGTTGTTCAATGACTTGGTGCTTTCCATGGCTGATTACATCCTTCCAATTCAGCACAACGCCTTATTATTGGCTCAGTTGGACTGTCTAGGCTCCTTTGCTACAGTAGCACTCGCGAACGGATACAACTCTCCTGAAATCAATGACGGCTATTCCATTGAAATTCGGGAGGGACGTCACCCAGTGATTGAAAAACAATTGCGTCACGGAGAAGCATACATTGCCAATGACATTGATTTAGATCCTGAATCACAGCAGATCATCATGATTACTGGACCGAACATGAGTGGTAAGAGTGCGATTCTGCGACAAACAGCTTTAATCAGTTTGATGGCACAAATGGGGAGCTTTGTACCTGCAAAAAGTGCGAAATTGGGCTTGGTCGATAAGGTCTTTACGCGCGTTGGTGCATCGGACAATATATCCTCTGGTGAATCTACCTTCATGGTCGAGATGAATGAAACGGCAAGCATCCTAAACAATCTTTCGGAGCGCAGTTTGGTTTTACTGGACGAAATTGGCCGTGGAACGAGTACCTATGATGGGATTTCCATTGCCTGGGCGATTGCTGAGTACATCCATGAGAATCCACGATCAAAGGCCAAAACCTTGTTTGCCACGCATTACCATGAACTCAACGAGATGACCAAGAAATTTGACCGCATTCGCAACTACAATGTTTCTGTCAAAGAAATTGGTCAAAAGATTTTGTTCATGCGCAAGTTGGTGGCAGGCGGAAGCGAACACTCCTTCGGGATTCACGTGGCACGTTTAGCCGGAATGCCATCTCAGGTGTTATCGCGTGCTGAGTTGATGCTGAAGGAATTGGAAAACAGCCATGACATGACAGGCAAGAAAAAGATGAAAGAAAAAGTACAAGAGGCTGTGGCATCGCCGAATATGCAGTTGAGTTTCTTTCAACTGAACGACCCTGTTTTAGAGAATATCCGTGAGGAGTTGGTATCTATCGACATCAACACACTCACCCCGGTCGAGGCCCTTTTGAAGTTGCATGAAATTAAAAAATTGACGGGCGGTTAATTTTTTTAGTTCTGCCGTTGCATTTTTTAATTTCCTTCTTATCTTTGTCACCCCGTTGCAAAACGATGCAGGGTAATCGAGAAGAGCTGATTACAATCTATTTGTTCAAGCGAAACTCAACAATGCGAGAATAGCTTCCGCCGCGGCGGAGTGGAGCACGACCCACAGAAACGCGGTAGAATTATTTATAACAATGCGAGAATAGCTCAGTTGGTAGAGCACGACCTTGCCAAGGTCGGGGTCGCGGGTTCGAATCCCGTTTCTCGCTCTGAGGAATCAGAGAAGGAGCATTCGTGCTCCTTTTTTATTCATCACACAGGATGCTCGGATGGTGGAATGGTAGACACGCCGGACTTAAAATCCTGTGGGCATTAGCCCGTGCGGGTTCAAGTCCCGCTCCGAGTACAAAAACCAGAGTGAGTGTGAGAGCGAGAGCGGTGACACGAACTCTGGTTTTTTTCTTCATACTCATTCTAATTCTCGCTCTTCTCGATTTTACAAGGGTGGTTACATTAACTGAATCCCAAAGTATATTATAATTGGTTCGAAAATCTAATAATTTCCTGCACAAAAAACCAGAGTGAGTGCTAAAGTGAAGTGCCGATTCTTCGGGGCTAGATTACAAAATCTCTCCTACCTTTGCCCCATGTCATCCCCAAACCTCATCATTCAGCGCGCTACCGAAACTGACTTAATCGACCTTCAGTCCATCAGCATCCTTACGTTCTGTCAAGCTTTTGAGCAATTCAATACAGCGGATGATATGCAACTCTACCTAGAGAATTGCTTGAGTATTGAGCAGTTGAACAAAGAAATGGCAACAGATGCCTCTTCGTTTTTCCTGGCTAAAATTGACGGTGAAACGATTGGGTACCTGAAGTTGAATCAAGGCAATTCAGACCAAAATGATCTTCAAGGACAAGGACTTGAAATCGAACGCATTTATGTCGTGGAGGAATATCACGGGGCAGGAATCGGACAGGAATTGTATTCGATCGCAGAAGAAAAAGCCACTGAAATACGCGCAACCCATCTATGGCTTGGCGTATGGGAACACAACCCGCGAGCGATTCGTTTCTACGAAAAGTTAGGCTTTGAACCCTTTGGAAACCAAAAATTTATACTTGGAAAAGACATCCAAACGGACATTTTGATGCGGCTTTCCTTGGTGTAGGATGATCTCCTAAAGCGACTCAGCGTGACGCTTGAAGTTATCTAAGATCATCTGCCAACCTGCTTGTTGTAGCTCATGCGCATTCATCGTTTCTGGCTCAAATACTTCAGTGACAACTGTTGAATCACCAAGTGCTTCAAATGTTATGCGTGCTGTACGTCCATCATCCATCGTATAAGCAATCAGTTCGTGTTCGATAACTTCTGAATACACCCCTGAAAAATCAAAACCCATACTTCCATCTTTGGCTTCCATGCGGTATGAGAATTTCCCACCAACACGTAAGTCATTGACCGCTGCTGGAGCATGCCAACTGTCGGCAGCAAAATTCCAATGCACAATGTGCTCTGGGGATGTCCAAGCGTTCCAAACCTTTCCTAATTCTCCTAGCACTTCAGTGTATACCGTAATTTCTTTCCCCATTGATTATTATTTTAAATGTAATAGTGGCTTCGAGTCTGTTGTCGCACTTCACGTGTCCACTGCGGTGGAGCCACCAAAATTCGTAAAGTTGTATCTCGTAATTCGTAACTCATAATTCGTAACTTTTACCTACCCCAAGCCCACATTAAAGCTTCCATCCAAGACCAATTTCCCATCTCTTGGCTCGGCATTTCCAGGAACGATAAATCCTTTGATGGTGCCAGTCTTACCTTTTTGGATGAGATCGAGCATTTGTGCTTCTGTTAGCTTTTTGCCCAAGAGTTCAAATGGGATCTTAAACCCACATTCCTTAAAATTCGAACAGCCAACAGCCGTATTTCCTTTCATCAATTTCGCGGCTTTGCACTTTGGACAATCCAGCGTTACTAAATCGACCTTTTCCTTTGGAGTACGGGGAGCTCGTTCCTTTTTCGGCGCTTCCGCAACCGAGACTGGTTCAACTTGAATTTGGCGGTAGCTGTTAAAAATAACTTCATCCGTCAGCTCACGAACCATCTTGTACAACTCCTGTTTGAACACCTCAAGTTGGTATTCACCCTTCTCTATGAGTCTTAATTTTCGCTCCCATTGTCCTGTTAACTCTGGACTTTTCAATAATTGATTCTGAATGGTATCGATCAAGTCCATGCCCGTTTGAGTGGCCAGAATGTTCTTGCGGTTTTTCTCGATGTACCGTCTTCTAAACAAGGTTTCGATGATGTTCGCGCGTGTTGATGGTCGACCGATTCCATTGTCTTTCATCAGTTCGCGCATTTCCTCATCTTCGATTTGTTTACCCGCCGTTTCCATGGCACGCAACAAGGTCGCTTCAGTGTATGGCTTCGGTGCCGATGTTTTTCCTTTGTGAATCAGTGGCTCATGCGGTCCTTTCTCGCCTTCAGTAAACGTTGGCAAAACTTTCTCCTCACTTTCTGCCTTCGGATCTCGATTTTCAATCTTTTCGTCTTCGTAGATAACACGCCATCCCGGTTCCAAGATTTGCTTTCCTGTTGCCTTGAAGACCAATGTCCCAACCTGACCAAGTACCGTCGTATTCGACACCTTACATTCGGGATAAAAGACAGCGATGAATCGTTTGGCAATGAGTTCATATACTTGATGTTCCGCTGGTGTAATGCCACTCGGATTGACACCTGTAGGAATGATTGCGTGGTGATCTGTCACTTTTTTATCATCGAAAACGGTCTTTGACTTCGGAATGGGCTGCTGCAACAAAGGCGCTGTAAAACGCGAATAATACTGCATCCCACGAAGAATTCCTTCCACCTTCGGATGAATATCTTCTGACAGGTAAGTGGTATCGACACGGGGATAAGTCACTATTTTCTTTTCGTACAGGCTCTGCACCAGTTTCAGTGTTTCATCTGCCGAAAAGCCATATTTCTTGTTTCCCTCCACCTGCAATGAGGTCAAATCAAACAAGCGAGGATTTCCCTCTTTACCCTCTTTCTGTTCGAAGGATGTCACCTCAAAATCATGTTGTTTGAGGTATTCCAATCCTTTCGTGGCTTTGTCTTCGCTAGTTAAACGATCGATCTGACACAGGAATTCCGTTTCACGGTAGATCGTTTTCAATTCCCAGTATTCAGCCGACACGAAGGCATTGATTTCCTTCTGGCGTTGCACGATCATGGCAAGGGTCGGTGTCTGCACGCGACCAATAGAAAGTGTGGCTTTTTTCTGACCAAATTTCGTCGTGAACGCACGTGTTGCATTGATTCCCAACAACCAATCACCTATGGCACGAGCAGAACCTGCCGCATATAAGTTATCGTATTGCTTTGCATCTTTTAACTTCTGAAATCCTTCCTTGATGGCTTCTTCTGTCAATGATGAAATCCATAATCGACGCACGGGCTTATCACATTTCGCTTTGAGAAGTACCCAACGCTGGATCAATTCTCCTTCCTGCCCAGCATCCCCGCAGTTGATGACCTCGGTGCAATTCGCTACTAAGTTCTCGATGCACTTGAATTGCTTTTGAACACCGGCATCGTCCACCACCTTGATTCCGAAACTTGGTGGGATAATCGGCAGGTCCTCAAGCTTCCAATACTTCCACGATTCCTTGTAATCATGCGGTTCCTTCAGTGTACAAAGGTGACCAAATGTCCAGCTTACCCAAAAACCATTTCCCTCCCAGTAGCCGTCCTTGCGGGAACGCGCGCCCAAGATTTCAGCGATGTCTTTCGCTACAGAAGGTTTTTCGGCAATGCAGAGAATCATGTAAGGTATTGTGGCTTAGTTGCGTATGTAATGTCTCACTGTAAATGAGGCTTCATTCTTTTCATCCTTTTCGAAATGAAACAGTTCGTGCATGGTCCATTCAGACTCATTAAATTCTGGAAAGAACGTGTCTGCACCATAAACTGCATCGACATGGGTGATGTACATTTCATTCACACAACCCAACTCCAAGGCATGACGATAAATTTCTCCTCCTCCGATAATAAAAAAGGTGCGCTCATCACCATCGTAATGAGAAATACTGTCTTCCAAGGAATGAAACACTGTCGCTCCTTCTGCGGAAAAATCTGTGTTTCGTGTCAAAACGACATTTTCACGGTTTGCCAATGGGCGGTATTTCGTTGGGATTGAATCCCAATTTTTTCGTCCCATGACTACAATTTGTCCTGATGTTGTTTCTTTAAAAAAACGCATATCTGCAGCGAGATGCCACATGAGGTCGTTGTTTTTGCCGATACCACGTTCGCGGTCCATGGCCACTATGAGTTGAATTTGCATGCGTTCTAGAGCTATTGATTCTGACTTTCTGAGCGATTAAACAGCAACAGCTCCTTTGATGTGCGGATGAGGATCGTAGCCTACGAGTTCAAAGTCTTCGTACGTAAATCCGAAGATGTCTTTCACTGCTGGATTGATCTTCATGGTTGGCAATGGGCGGCATTCGCGTGACAATTGCAACTCGACTTGTTCCAAGTGATTGCTGTAGATGTGTGCGTCCCCAAAGGTGTGAACAAAGTCGCCTACCTCCAAATCACACACTTGCGCAATCATCATAGTTAACAAAGCATACGATGCAATATTGAAAGGCACCCCAAGAAAGGTGTCCGCACTTCGTTGGTACAATTGACAGCTCAATTTGCCGTTGGCTACATAAAACTGAAATAAGGTGTGACACGGCGGCAATGCCATGTGATCCACATCAGCTACGTTCCAAGCAGAAACAATCAAACGGCGTGAATCAGGGTTCTTTTTTATGGCAGCAATAAGGTTGGTGATTTGATCAATCGTTCCCCCATGTCCATCCGGCCAACTTCTCCACTGGTGTCCATACACCGGCCCAAGGTTACCATTCTCATCTGCCCATTCATCCCAAATCGACACATTGTTGTCCTTCAAAAATTGAATATTTGTATTCCCTTGAAGGAACCACAACAATTCGATAATGATCGAACGAAGGTGCAGTTTCTTCGTTGTTACCACGGGAAATCCTTTTGACAGGTCGAAGCGCATTTGGTATCCAAACGTGGAAATTGTTCCTGTTCCTGTGCGGTCCTCCTTGCGGGTTCCGTTGTCCAGAATGTGCTTCAAAAGGTCGTGATATTGCTGCATGAATAGTTGTTTTTTTGCCTTTCGAATTTACAAAAATTGACGCCTCCTTGGTGAGGAAGTTATCAAGAAAAAAAGCAAATTATCAACGCGAAAACCTTCCTTTGAAAAAGTCGCGCAGCACGAAGAAGAGTGCTATAAAAAGGCTCAATACACTGATATAAAATGCCACACGAACGAGTGTATTGTCGTAAACAAAACGAATTGTTGATTTCCCAGCAGGCAACTCTACCGTCATAAAATTCATGTTGCTGACCAAGATGGGCGATTCTTTTCCATTGATGAAGGCCCTCCAATCGGCGAACTCTTTTTGGTGAAGTGTCAATAAACACGGTTTTTTCACGGAAGCCGAAACATTAAATTCATTTGGGCCATAGGAAACAAGTTGAGCGGTATCTCCCAAAGAACATGCATAGATTCCAGGGTAACGGTCACTACCAAAGACAATAAATTGATCGCCAGGCTGAATGCTATCTCCAACAGCATGTGGCAACAGTCGGTCTGACAAGGTAACTAAATGACATTTCTTTACTGACGAATACAACTCAGGGAAATCACTTTCCAATTCTTCATAGGATGTGAAAGAAAAAGAATTGTACCCTTCTGCAGAAATCTGTTTTTGAAAGGTTTGCTGATTTTGCCAATACGGCGCTCCAATCCCAGGTAAATGTCCGGAAGAATCAATAGAGATATTCTGTTGTTTTGGAAATCCTTTGGCGTATTTGTCCACATTGGCTTGAGCCTCTTTTGCTTCCACTTCCCCATAATACAAGGTAGCTGGACCATTCAACGTTGCGGCAATAAGCAGATCCGTGGCAATCAATGCAATGATAGAAACAATGCGCACATTGGTGTTTTTCACTTTCCAAAAGAGCATGAGTCCAACACCAAGAATTACCACTTGAATGGCGGCTTGAAAAACAGCCAATTGAGCAAAAGTTGCTCCTGTATTAAAGGAGAAAATACCTAATTTCAGAAAGTCGCCCATTGCCAAGAAGCCTTGTAAACGGAAAGAAACGACCACTGCAATCATGGCACAAATGGAAATTCCCAAGGCAATGAAAACTGTCCGTTTTTCTCGTTTGTCATTGATGAGATAGTGCTGTAAGGTCCACACACCGGAAAGTACCGCACCAAGAATAAAGAAAAGACGAAACACGCTTGGAAAACGGAATACGTTCATCATCGGCACATAGCGAAACAAGAACTCGCGCACAGGAAAATACTCACCCACAGCAGCGCTTAAACAAAAGATTCCAAACCAGAAGAAGATGCGAAGTTCTATGGGTTTCTTCCGGAATGTCCCCAAGACAAAGAAGAGAAGAAGTAGCAACCCGAAATAACCGTTCCGCATGGACAAATCCGAATCGAACCAAGGAATCGTTGCCGTTGTTGAATACGGAAGAATAAAACTGAAAAACGACTGTGGTGAAAATGGCGAAAACAACGCTTGTTGAAGTTCAAAATTGCCGAGGCGTGAGAGATATGGACTCACCACAACAACGGATAAAAGCATTACTGCTGAAGTCAATACTGTTGTTCCTGTGAAAAGTACATTTCGTCCAATGAATCGAAATAGGTTGCCGAAGTCTTTTTCACGCCAGAATTTGAGCGCCGTTATACCGAAGAAAATCAGCAACAAGTAGAAGAGAATGATGGTAATGGCAGGATATCCACCTGTGATCATAAGGAACAAAAACAATCCTGCTTTTACCGCATCTTGCCATCCTTTTTGCTCTCGCATCCTCAGGTAAAAGGCAAGCACATAGGGCAACCAACATGCACTAATAATGTAAGGAAGGTGTTGTGCATTGCCTATGAAAAATCCTGACAACATGTAGGCAATTCCAGCAATCAGAGCAAATCGCGCATCAAACTTCAGCATCTTTGCCAAGAAATACATACCGACACCTGCGAAAAACACATGAATCCATAATTCGAATCCGATGGTCCAAATGCCGTAGCCAACTGTTGATCCAAGCAACCAAACCATGGGGTACCACGCCCCACTCGACGGATCGGCATGTATGGGATAACCTAGATCTTGATATGGATTCCACCACGGCAACTGACCATTTTGTAGACATTCACCAATGTGGAAACGCCACGGATAAAAGCAATCGATCATGTCCCATTTCACAGGATGACTATTCATCACCACAGGAAAAAAGGCAACAATCGCCATCAGGAATAAGATTCCGACATGTTGTCCTACCTGTTTCGTGATGTTGGTCATTGTGCTTTTTAATGTTGGTTAAAGGTAACATTAATGAAATAAAAATGGAGCATGGACGCCATTGGCTGATGGAACATGGACCGCTTCGCTGATGGAATAATCAAATCCATGTTCTATCAGTCAGCCACTGATGACGGTCCATGCTCCCTATTCATTCCTCACATTTATTCCCTATTTTTACACTCTATACAGCGCAGTTGAGCATCAGCATTATCATACCATCTTATCGTTCTTCGGAGGCTCTTCGGAAAAATTTGCCGTATCTCCTTCAGTACTTAAACAACAGTCAACTTGAGCATGAAGTCATTGTTGTGGATGATGGGTCAAACGACAATGGTGAAACTGAACGTGTTGCCAAGGAACTTAGTTGTTGCTTTTTAGCCTATCCCAATAATTTAGGAAAAGGAGGAGCCGTGCGTTTTGGAATGCAGCATGCCACCAAGGAAATTCGACTTTACACAGATGCCGACATCCCCTTTGAAACGGCTGCGATTGACAAAATCATCTATTACCTCAGCGAGAAGGAATACGATGTTGTCATCGGTGATCGAGGTTTGGAGGAATCAAATTACTTTAACGAAATCTCTGCAAAACGACGCTTTGGAAGCGGATTCTTTACGTTCATCGTCGGACGCTTTATCACCACCGGAATTTCTGATACACAGTGTGGATTGAAGGGATTTAGAGCACCTGTTGCCGACGATTTGTTTCGTGCCTCCCGAATCAATGGCTTTACCTTCGATGTGGAATTGATGTACATTTCCTTGAAGCGCAATTACGACATTAAAAAAATCCCCGTAACATTGCGCAGTCAAGATGGAAGCAGTGTCAGTGTGCTGCGCCATGGATTCGGAATGGTGATGGACCTTTTCCGCATTAAACGCAACCACATGATGGGAAAATACGCTAAGCGATGAACAGAAGATTGACCAATGCAATACGTTTCGTCATGGATGAACTGATTCCTCCTTTTATTCGTGATTCTAAAGTATTCATGTACCCATTCTACCTCTTTGCCTACCGTGGAAAGAACATCAAGGAGGTGATGCAATTCAAAACAAAAGTCTACACCTATTCGCCTGAGGAATACACCGATTTTTACAACGGGTTAAATACCATTTCACGAAATCGAGCGACCGATTTGAATCAGGCCTGTATTGATTTCATTTTGGATAAGATTGATCCAACAGCCAAATCCCTTGTTGACATTGGTTGCGGCGGCGGGTATTTATTGAATAAAATTCACGAGCGACATCCTTCTATTGCGCTTACAGGATTTGACCTCAAGGAACCTGAAAAACATGAGGTTTTTGACTTTGTGCATGGAAATGTGGAGCGCTTGCCTTTCGAAGACCACTCGATTGACGTTGTGGTGTGTTGTCATACCGTGGAACATCTTATCAAATTAGATCTCTGTATTTCTGAGTTGATTCGCATTACAAGGAAACAATTGTTCATCGTTACACCTTGCCAACGCTATTTCTATTACACACTTGATGAGCACGTTAACTTTTTTCCTCAAAAAGAATCGCTCACATCGAAGATTCCTTTGACCGAATTCACCTGCGAAAAACTCCAGGGAGACTGGGCATATTTAGGGACTCCATCGAATAGAAAGTCTCAATAACACTTGTTTTTCTCGCTCAATGTTATACATTTGCTTCATGCGAAAGCACTTGCTATACTTCATCCTATTCTTCTCCTTTTCGGCGGTGGCTCAAAAACCCATTACGCTTAAAAAGAAATTTTACGGCAGCTACGAAGGTGAAATCCCAGCGTACACGTTGGATGTTGGAACAGACAATGTGAATGTTGACGCTGTCGCGATTAAAATCAAACTTGCAGGAGATAGTGTGCATATCACAGTTGGACAAAACGCCCTTCACGGTGTATATCACGTACTTTTCGAAGGGAAGAATTACTTCGTTTTGGATTGCCGAATGGATGGACAATTGGCAGGAGAGCGCATCGTAGTGTACAACCGTGGAAAACGCATTTCCCGCGACGGATTATTCCCTCAACCGAGCTCATTTTTGGATCGGGTGAAGGATTAAGAAATCCTTCTATTTGTATTCAGGAAACAGTTCCAACAATCCTTCTTCCGAAGCATCACAAACCCCGCGTTCAGTGATGATTTTTGTCACCAATCGCGCAGGTGTAACATCAAACCCATAATTGCTCGCGGGTGTTGTTTCCGGGCAAATCAAAACAGGTTGAATTTTACCGTTTGGTCCTTTCCCAATCATGTAGCGTACTTCATCTTGATTGCGTTCCTCAATTGGAATTTCTGTTAAACCATTGCGGAT
>JAJTDQ010000116.1 GCA_021300505.1 Cryomorphaceae bacterium | reverse complement strand
AGACCAATTTTCACAATTCGCTATGGTTTCAGCCTCTGAAGCCATGGCGGATTCTGGATTGATGGAGTCGGATGCCAACCACGATCGTATCGGAGTAATCTGGGGTTCAGGGATTGGTGGACTCAAAACTTTTCAGGATGAAGCGCAAAATTTCTTCGCCGGTGACGGCACACCGCGTTTCAATCCTTTCTTTATTCCAAAAATGATCGCGGATATCGCAGCAGGACACATCTCCATAAAATTCGGTCTTCGTGGACCAAACTATGTGACCGTCTCTGCTTGCGCATCATCAACGAACGCAATTATTGATGCCTTCAACCTTATTCGCCTAGGAAAAGCGGATGCCATAGTTACAGGTGGCTCTGAGTCTTGTGTGAATGAAATGGGTATGGGAGGTTTCAATGCATTGAAAGCACTTTCCACGCGCAATGATTCTCCTGAAACGGCTTCACGTCCTTTTGATGTGGATCGTGACGGCTTCGTTCTTGGTGAAGGCTCTGGTGCACTTATCCTCGAAGAATACGAGCATGCTGTTCGACGTGGAGCGAAAATCTATGCTGAGGTAATCGGAGGGGGTATGTCTGGAGATGCATATCACATCACTGCCCCACATCCTGAAGGTATCGGTGCGCGCAACACCATGATTGCCGCATTGGAGGATGCAGGAATTGATGCTTCTGAAGTTGATTATGTCAATGTTCATGGAACATCAACACCACTTGGAGACATCGCCGAGGTGAAAGCGATTCAAAATGTGTTTGGTGAGCATGCCTACAACTTGAATATCAGCTCGACTAAATCAATGACCGGTCACCTTCTCGGTGCTGCAGGTGCTATAGAAGCTATCGCGTGTGTGCTTGCCGTTAAAAACGACATCATCCCACCAACAATCAACCATTTCACCGATGATCCTGAATTGGATAATCGTCTGAACTTCACATTCAATACCGCACAAAAACGTGTTGTCAATGTGGCGCTGTCAAATACATTTGGTTTTGGCGGACATAACACGAGTGTGATCGTGAAGAAATTCGTAGGTTAGTACCTTGAAGTTCCCCTTTTTTCGAAAGAAACGCAGTAGCGACGAACTTGAACTGATACGGTTCATACTTTCCCGTTTCGGTTATCGTCCAATAAATCTTGCCTACTTCACTCAGGCTTTAACGCACCGATCTTTGTCGAATACAGACACCGATGTGTCAAATGAACGACTTGAATTTTTAGGTGACGCCATCCTCGATGCTGTCATTGCTGACTACCTCTACCAGCGTTTCCCAGCGGAAGATGAAGGTTATCTCACAAAAATTAAATCTAAAGTGGTGAGCCGAAAAACCTTAGGTGATATTGGTGAACTTATGGAAATACGAACTGTGATTCGCTATCACAAGGGCCGAACAATAAATCTGTCAACTATTGAGGGTAATGCCTTCGAAGCAATCATGGGAGCAATCTATTTAGATGGAGGATACGATGCGGTTAAAAAAAGTATAGAGTACCATGTTTTTCGTCGGTATGTCGATTTGAATCGTATCCTTGAGGAGGAAATTGATTTCAAGTCTAAACTCTTTATTTGGAGCCAGAAGAAGCGTTTGCAATTGGATTTCGATGTCGTTTCTGAAGAAAATGTTGGTGGAAATTGGCGTTACACAATAGTTGTACGCATCAACGAGATAAACTATGGCCGAGGTGTTGGAAGCACGAAGAAAATGGCTGAACAGGCCGCTGCCAAAGAAACATTAGAGCTGATGGGTGAGATCTAAGGCTCCGTCAGATAATCCAACACAATCTTCAACACTTCATTTTCTTGCTTTCCGAGCGATTGGCAATAAAAGCGTGAATACCCACCATCAATCAGTATTTTTCCTGAACCAACCTTTCCAGTCAGAATTAAAGGCTCATCGTTGTACCACACTTCAACATTAAGTTGAAAATCAAGAGGAAAAACAACGGGTGTTAGTCCGGGAGGGAATTCGCGGACGTCACTGAAAAGCCCATTATTGCTTATGGCCGTTCGTGTGTTTTCCGTTGAGGCCCATGCTGACTTTGAATAAATGCGTTCAGTGATAAGTCTTCCTTCGGATTGTAAAGGCCAGTTTTCACTTCCAATATAGAGCCCACCTCCATCTGCTACAAACTGAATAATTTGGTCGATGTCAATGGATGAAAGCTTTGAATGGGCAGAGGAGAAAACCATGATTGCGTCAAATTCAGCCAATGTATCGGGGAGTTTATCCTTAGAAATAAATTGACTATTCGAATCCGTTAAACAAAGTTGCTTTGTATTCCCCAACAATAAAATTTTTCCTTGACTCCAAGATAGGTTGGACAAGAGTAAGCAAGTAAGTAGGGTGTAAAACTTCATCGGTGGAAGTTTACACCTCCATGCTTTATAAGTTCAATCCGATTTTTGGAATTTATACATCGAGAAAACAAGTATCTTCAATCTCTATTTAACGAGAACTCATGCGCATTCATCCCTTCGATCCTTCAAAAACTGTTTCTTGGGCAAACGGTACGAGCACTGAACTATTTGTTTATCCTGCTGATGGTAACTTTCAAACACGCGATTTTACATTTCGCATTAGCACGGCCACGGTGGAAGCGGAGGAGACAACCCTCTCGGATTTTTCTGGGTTAACAAGAATTCTTCTTCCCTTGAAAGGCAAATTAACATTAGTCCATGAAGGCAGATATACAATAGTATTGGATCCCTTCGAACAAGATCAATTTGATGGTGCTTGGAACACAAGAAGTAAGGGAAAGGTGCAGGATTTCAATGTCATTTTCAATAAAGAAACGTCTGCCAGGGTATTACATCATCACTTAACCTCTGGAGAAACTAAATTGCTTTTTGAACATGAATCATGGCATTTTATATTCGTCAATGACGGGATTTTTGAAGTCAACGGGGTGTACGTCTCTGCCAGTGATTTTATTGAATTTGAAAGAAGTAATGCACAACCTGTTCAAATCAAATGCATTGAAGCGGGAAATCTACTTGAGTGCATTATTCGGTAAAACGTCAATATGGTGTTTTCAATTACATTTTCTGCGCCTTTGTGGTAGAAAGAAGTTAGTCCATCGAGAGAAGCTAGAATTTAAGTTAATGTCTAACCACAGAGCCGCAGAGAGCACAGAGAGAGAGTTTCATAAAATTCTCCGCGCCTCTGTGGTAGAAAGAAAATGTTAGGCTCATTCAGTTTATTTTGCTAACTTCTATCAAGAAAATCAACATTCATGAACCACCAAGAATTGGGCGTCTTCGGAGAGTCGCTCGCCGTTACCTATCTAAAAAATAAAGGCTTCAAGATCATCGCTCAAAATGTGAAATATATGAAATGGGAGGTAGACATCATTGCCAACTTTGAAGGAAAAATAATTGTTGTAGAAGTGAAAACACGAGTCACAAGTGAAATTGGCGAACCATGGCGCGCAGTGACACGGACCAAGCAAAAGCAAATCATACGCGTTGCTCACGATTACCTCACAAGAAATGACTGTAAAGAGGAGACGCGATTTGATGTAGTTTCCATCGTTCATAATTCTTTTCGTACTGATATTGAGCACATTGAAGACGCTTTTTACCCCATATCTTGACCCTGCGTTTTTTTAGCCTATCTTTGTACTTTAATTCTGCTCGTGATGAACACAAGAAAACCGGTTTCAGGGAAAGCCCGCAAACCATCCCCCGCTGCTCCGAAAAAAGGAGCCCCTGCGGCAAGTGCCAAAGGAAAATCTGCTGCAAGTGCTAAAAATGCAAAGCCAACAAGGCCTGAAAAAGATGCACCAGCAAAAAAATCAAGTACACAACCCGCTGAAAAAGAAGTGTCTGCCAGAGATAAGCGCAAGTACATCGATTTCAAGGAAAAAGTGAAAAAAGGCGATCCGTTGCCATCGTTCAATGAGGAAGAAATTCGGTTGAACAAATACCTTTCTAACGCAGGGATTTGCTCCCGACGTGAAGCTGATGTACTTATTCAAACAGGAGTTGTCTCCATCAATGGTGAGATCGTCACTGAACTTGGTTATAAAATTAAACCAGGTGATGTCGTTCGCTACGATGGTGAAACAATCAACGCCGAAACAAAACGCTATGTCTTGTTGAACAAACCAAAGGGTTTCATCACGACAATGGATGACCCATTTGGAAGAAAAACAGTGATGGGTTTGGTGAGAAAAGCATGCCGCGAACGAGTATATCCAGTTGGACGACTTGACCGCGAAACAACTGGACTTTTGCTTTTCACCAACGACGGTGACATGGCAAAGAAGTTGACACACCCGAAGCATCGTGCTTTGAAGATTTACCATGCTGAATTGAATAAACCAGTGAGCCGAGAGCACCTTCAACAATTGTTGAAAGGAATTGACTTAGAAGACGGTAGAACAAATTTTGACGCCGCAGAATATGTGAAGGAAGGCAATAGCCGCGAGGTTGGCGTTGAAATTCACTCAGGGAAGAACCGTATCGTTCGCCGTATGTTTGAAGCATTGGGTTACGATGTGGTGAAACTCGACCGTGTTCAATTTGCTGGCTTAACCAAAAAAGATCTTCCACGAGGAATGTATCGTCACCTTACTGAAAAAGAAGTTTCATTTTTAAAAATGTCATAATGAAGTATGTATTGGGCAGTTTGGCATTGATTTTTTGTCTTCTGACAGCCTGTAAAGATGCCTCAGAATCAAGCTCCGAAAACGAGTATTTCGCGTATTTCTATCCTGTAGATAGTATCCCTAAGGTGTATCAATACCGCGACGTGCGCAATGGATTAATCGAACAATTTCACCGTGTATATGCCATTCAGGATAGTGAAGGTCAGCACGTCATTGTTGAGCGCTATTCAGGTGATGGAAGAATCATTGAAGCATTGAACTACAACGTCGATTCCTTGGATATCATGGATCACATGGTGGTGAACCGAAACGGCGAAAAAACCAAGGCGGATGTGTTCAAAACGAAGATCATTCCTATGGACAAAGATGACGAAGCCTATTTCGCATCGCGTTTTCAAGGATTCCTCGATTCAACATTGATCCTACAAGAAATTCGCCGCACTGTGGTGAAAGAAAGCAAGGTGAAGGTGATGAATAAGACAACTGAGGTCGTTGTGTTTGCGGATAAAATCAGAATGACTAATTTCAACCCATTCACACGTAAAGAATCTGTGCTTGAGGGAGATGCAACAACCATCTTCGCAAAAGGTATCGGATTGGTGGAATGGTATACAAATGACAAAAAGGTCCACTACCGTCTAGAAAAAATTATGGAACAGGAGGAGTGGGTCAAGATGATAACCCGCTAAATTAAACAATTATGTCTCGATTTCTTTACGTATTTCTTCTCATAATTTTACCCTTAGGACTTCAAGCACAGCTCAGTAGAAAGCAGCGTGTTTCTTATGCTCAGGGAAATTTCTTCGGTTATTGGGGATACAATCGCTCATTCTACACAAAGAGTGATATTCAATTCGTCGGATCAGGTTATGATTTTAATTTAACAGGAAGTGCTGCCAAGGACAATCCATCCAACCAATTTAAGCAGTATATCAATCCAACTACCTTAACCGTACCTCAGTTTAATGCGCGTTTTGGCTATTACTTCAAAGATCACTATGCAATTTCTTTGGGCTATGACCACATGAAGTATATCTTTAAAGACCTTAATAATGTTATGTTAAATGGGACAATTGATCAAAGTCTTGGAACTGTTTATTTTGATTCTGTAAATCCAATATTACCTGGAACATACTCCAATTTACCTGTAACTACAGATAGAGATGTCTTTCATTACGAAAACTCCAACGGGTTGAATTACATCCGTGCAGAGTTGACACGAACAGACCTGCTCTTCAAGTCCGGAAAATCGTTTGCCATTACATCAAACGCAAGTTTTGGAAGTGGGGTACTTCTTTCTTATAATGACTTT
>JAJTDQ010000115.1 GCA_021300505.1 Cryomorphaceae bacterium | reverse complement strand
AACATAATCCCTTGGCTGTGGAAACACCAATGCGCAATCCCGTATAAGACCCAGGTCCTGAAGCAACGGATATCGCGGATAAATCTTTGGGAGTTAACAGTTGACTTTCGAGCAAAGCTTGGATGTAATTGGTCAAGTTTTCACTGTGCGAAAAATCAACGGTGAGCGTTTCTTTCAATGCGATAAGTTGACCATTTTCAGAGAGTGCAACTGAACAGGCCTTGGTAGAGGTTTCAAGGTGTAAAATGCGTGTCATTCTGAAAGCTCTAATTTAAATCCGATACCGTGGACATTCGAAATTTGAATGCGGGCATCTTCTTTCAAGTACTTTCTTAGCTTTGTGATGAAGACATCCAAACTTCTACCAACGAAATAATCATCTTGTCCCCAAACGGCATTCAAAATAACATCTCTGGAAACAACCTGATTGACAAACTTGTGTAAGATCTTTAAAATTTGAGCTTCCTTCTTGGTGAGTGTTTTCTCAAATTTGGAATGTGTTAAGGTAAAATTGATGGTGTCGAATGTGTAATCTCCAATTTTAAGTAAAGGACTTTCTGCCTCAACGAGCGTAATATCGACTCGTCTTAACAATGCGGCAACACGGAGAAGCAATTCTTCCGAGTTGAAGGGTTTCGTTAGGTAATCGTCGCCTCCTGATTTGAATCCTTCGACCTTGTCTTCAGTCATCGATTTTGCAGTAAGAAATAAAATAGGAATCGAATTGTTCACTTTGCGGATATCCTTCGCCAAGGAGAAGCCATCTTTCTTAGGCATCATCACATCAAAAATACACATGTGAAAGGTGTCCTCATTGAATTGCTTAAACCCTTCAGCGCCATCACTACAAAGTGTCACGGCATACCCCTCTGAGCGCAATTGGTCTGAAATCACAAATCCAAGGTTTGTATCATCCTCGACAAGCAAGATTTTAATTTTCATAGCTGCATTTTGGTTTAGCGAATTTATGAAATATACATGGATACAACTACTTGAAAAGATAAACGCCCCGAAAGAATACGGAGCGTTTATACACTAATCAACCTAACCTACTACTACATGACAAATATAACTACATATATCGTCAAGATAAAATGGCTGATAATTTTTTTTTAATGAATTCTTAACAACCTCTCGTGGATTGTTTATATCATAGTTTCTTTTGTACCTTTGAGTTGAAAAATTTGTAAGTAAAAAAAAGCTGCTAAATGGTTTCAGTACTAGTCATTGACGATGAGGAAGATATCAGAGATATTCTTATCTATAACCTGAAAAAGGAGGGGTTCAATGCCTATGCCGCAGAGAATGGCGAAAAGGGTATGGAGTTACTCAAATCGGTTCATCCCGACTTGGTCTTGCTCGATGTAATGATGCCCGGAATGGATGGTATTGAGGTATGTGAGGCAATTCGCAATTTACCAGGTCTTGAACGCACATTGATTTGCTTTTTGACAGCGCGAAGTGAAGACTACAGTCAAATTGCTGGCTTAGATGCAGGGGCGGATGATTATGTGTCAAAACCCATTAAACCAAAAGTTCTTATTAGTCGCATAAAGGCAATGTTGCGCCGCAAAGGCATGGTGGAACCTGAAGAAAAAAGTGCAGATGGTCGCTTAGTGATTAACCGTGACAAGTATCTCGTTGAAAGAAACGGTGAGGTGATGCATCTTCCCCGCAAAGAATTTGAATTGCTTGCGCTTCTTGCGTCACGTCCAGGTCATGTGTTCGAGCGTGATGTAATCCTAGAAAAAGTTTGGGGCACAGATATCGTCGTTGGTGATCGCACCATCGATGTGCACGTGAGGAAATTACGCGAGAAAATCGGTGAAGGAATGATCAAAACAATCAAAGGTATTGGTTATAAATTTGTTGAACAGCTCAGCTAATATCGCTTGTTAACTTTCGATGTAAACAAGGTTAATTCAGTGTTAACCATTATTAATTATACCTTAACCTTCTAATAATTCGTGAATAAACCTGCAGGAGTTCCTTTGTGCTAATTAATAAAGGACAACATGTTATTCAAAACACTATTCACTGCATTATTACTAACATTCTCATTTTCAAGTTTTTCTCAATCTGTTTCGATCAAAGGAACAGTACAAGATGCAAAGACGTTGGAAACAATTCCTGGCGTAAAAATTCTTGTTGAAGGTTTCGGTAAAGGAGCTTATACTGATATATCGGGAAATTATGCCATCACGGACTTACCCAATGGTACGTACATGTTGACATTCAAATACGACTCCTATAAAGTCGATACTGTTCGCAATATACAAGTAGTTCAAGGATCCCCAGTGACCATTGATGTAAAACTCGCAATTGCGGTGCAAGAAATTACAGAGATGAACGTGTCTAAAACCGTTGCAAAAGACAATACATCAGGAGTAGTGCAGATGCAAATTAACAGTGCACGTGTGATTGATGGGATTTCTGGTGAGACAATTAAGCGCGGAACCGATAGTAAAGCGGCCAAGCTCAGAAAGCGACCGAAAGGCATTTTCATTTGATATCTTCCCATCAAACATGTTGGACAACTTATACATCATTAAGTCTGCAACCCCAGATTTACCTGGTGAATTCGCTGGAGGTGTGATCGAAATCAATACCACTGAGCCAAAAGAGAAAAATTTCCAATCCATTCAGGTTTCTGGTGCTTTCAATACCTTGGCTACTTTCCAGAATTTTCAGACATACGCAGGTTCATCGGTTGATTTCTTAGGCTTTGGTTCCGGTTACAGAGCGATACCAACTGGGATTCCGAGTACAGCGAACTTTGCATTACTTGACAAAAACGACAAAGCTTTGTTAGCTGAACAAATGAGTTTCTCATGGGGAAGCGACAAACGTAAAGCTTTACCCAATGGAAGTCTTCAATATACTATTGGCCGTAACATTAAATTCAAAGAGTCATCACTCGGGTTTGTTTTTGCGTACAGCTACCAAAATAACTTCAATACCAATCAAACGATTCGTCGTGAGTTTGAAGAACAAGCAACAGAAGTGGTGAAGAAGATGGAGCTAACAGACTCTGTGTTTACACAATCTGTTCTCAATGCGGCCATGTTCAATATGACGTATAAGTTCAATGACAAGAATAAAATTTCCTTGAAGAACATGTATTCAGTGAATTCTGACGACCGTGTCAACATTCGTCGAGGAGTGCGTGAATTGGACAATGATCCCCGTCAATGGGAGCGTTCTACAAACATTTGGTATACCCAAAACAACCTATTGACCTCACAGTTGATTGGAGATCACAAGGTGGGCAACGGTAAATTCGTTTGGAACCTTGGTTATAGTGATGTTAGAAGAAATATTCCGAACTTAAGACGTGTTGTTTATCGAAAATACTCTTTAGAAGAAACAGATACAACGGAACAATATGTAGCGGTTATTCAAGCCAATGGTACGATTCCAACTGCAGCGGGAAACATGTTTTGGTCAAAATCTAACGAGAAGATCATCAGCTTGAAATACGATTACACGCTACCGTTTGCGATTGACAGCAGTAAAATTGAATTCAAAGTAGGTGCCATGCACCAATACCGAGATAGAAATTTTGAAGCGCGAAACTTTGGTTTCTCACAATACAAACCGACAGGAAGCACTTTCCAAAGTGAGTTATTATTGCTTCCAGAGAATGAAATTTTTGCAGCGCAAAATATGGGCGTTCTTGCCAACGGACAAGGTGGATTTAAATTGGAGGAGGCATCGAGTGTAGACGATAGCTATCAGGCATCTTCTTTCTTGAATGCTGGCTTCCTAATGGCTGATGCTAAACTTGGAAAATTTGTTCGAATCATCGGAGGGGTGAGACTTGAGTCTTACAATCAGAAGTTTAACTATGTCGAGTTTGGTTCAAATGAAGAGAAAAAAATTGATTCAACAGTAATCGACATCCTTCCATCATTAAACTTGGTCTTCCCACTTTCTGGAAACCCTGAATTGAAAAGAGCGGTAATTCACAATATTGACTTGCGTTATGAATATGCACCTGGAAAAGGACAAATATTCAGTGTATCTGGTTTTTACAAAGATTTTACAAACCCTATTGAGTTGATCAACCGAACGGGTACTTCCGGTGCACCTGAATTGTATTTCACAAACGTAAATAAGGTAGTGAACTTTGGAGCTGAACTAGAGTATCGTTTAAATTTAGGTTTCTTAAGTAAAGGTGAGGACACTACATTCTTTGATAACGCAACGCTCTATACGAATTTCTCATACATCCGCTCAAAAGTAGATTTGACTGGTGTGATTGGTTCAGGAACGGATCGCCCACTTCAAGGTCAATCACCTTATTTGATCAATGCTGGTTTTTCCTATTTTAATGAAGAAAGTGGTTGGGCATTCAATGCTTCTTACAATGTTGTTGGACAGCGCATTTATATTGTTGGTAACGTTCAAGAGCCTTCAGTTTGGGAAAATGGACGAAATATTGTCGATCTTCAAGTCTCAAAATTGATACAAGACAAGTATGAAATTAAATTGAACGTGAAGGATGTTCTTGCTCAAGACCTTGTATTTTTTCAAGATCTAAACGGAAACAAGAAACTTGATCGTGGTATAGATAACCCTTGGCAAGAAATTACTTACGGGCAAACGGTAACCTTGTCTTTCAAATATCTTTTCTAAGCCACTCACTTGTATCATTGGTTTTATCTAAACTAATTAACGCTCCTTCCAATCTTTATTGGAAGGAGCGTTTTTGTTTTGAATAGATTCTTAAAAAGGTTTAATCGCTTGTTAAGAAATTATATCTAGACCTTAACTCAATAGTAAAGTAAGCATAAACGTGACATAACTAAATCCGATGCTCTAGCCCCTTACTTTGCATAAAAAAACTAAAACGATGAAAAGATTTTATTCTTTGTTTGCGGCAATGACTCTTTTAACCGCTGCAAGCGCACAAAACGCATTTTGGTCAGTTGTTCCTTATAAAGGAGCTTTCCCGGTGACTGACAATACACCTGCCACAGATTGGACTAGTGGATGGGCTAATTTTGATCCGGAGAACACAGTGTATGCAGCAACAACACAGACAGTTTCTGCAAACATTACAACCAACACTACTTGGAGTGGTGTAATCTTGTTGCAAAATAAAGTGTATGTTAAGAACAATGCTGTGCTTACCATTCTACCTGGAACAATTATCCGTGGTGATTTCGCAACCCAAGGAACACTAATCATTACAAGAGGTGCAAAACTCAATGCTATTGGAACAGTTAGTCAACCAATCGTATTTACATCGAACAATGCTCCAGGTGCACGTCAAGAAGGCGATTGGGGAGGAGTTGTAATTTTAGGATTGGCTAGAAACAACCAGCCTGGTGGAGTAGCAAATATCGAAGGTATTTTGGCAACAACCGACACGCAATTTGGAGGTGCCTTCGATAATGATGACTCAGGTACATTGAAATATGTACGAATAGAGTTTGGGGGTATTCCATTGGAGCCAAACAAGGAAATCAACGGAATCACATTTGGTTCAGTAGGATCTGAAACAGAGGTTGACTACGTACAAGTTTCCTTTTCAGGTGATGATGCTTTCGAATGGTTCGGTGGAACAGTAAACTGTAAACACTTGATTTCTTACAGATCATTGGATGACGATTTTGATACTGACTTCGGTTTTAGAGGGAAAGTTCAATTTGGATTAATTATCCGCGACAAAGACCTTTCAGATGCTGCTGGTGATTCAAATGCGTTTGAATCGGATAACGATGCGGCTGGTTCTGTGGCTCAGCCAAAAACAATGCCTATCTTCTCAAACATTACAATTGTAGGTCCTAAAGGAAATGGTACAACTGTGTTGCCAGTAGGTGAGAAGTTTGAAAAAGCATTCCGTTTGAGAAGAAATACGTCAACTTCAGTATTTAACTCTTTGATTACTGGTTGGGAGAAAGGTCTTTCAGTTGAAGGTGCTGCTGCTGAAGCCAATGTAAATGGTGACTCTTTGGTATTCGCTTCAAACGTAATTTCAAATACAGCTCCAGCAAATTGTGTTACAGGTTCTGCTGCATTCTACTCAACGTTCTTCAATGCTGATGGGAATGACTCAACGTCTACAATCGCTCAAGTTAACTGGGTGAATTTATTCCCAGGTCTTGGTATTACACCAGACGCACGTTTGAATGGTGCTTCAGTTGCTGCAACAGGAGCAAACTTTACACACATTAAGTTCTACAATGTGGCAATGCCTACTGTAGCTAACAACTCAATTGAGTATTGTCAAGATGAAACATCTACTGCTCTTGCGGCAACAGCATCAGCTGGAAATACATTGAACTGGTTTACTCAAGCAACTGGAGGAACAGCTTCATCAGTAGCTCCTGTGCCAAGTACTACAACTCCAGGGACTTTCAACTATTATGTAAGTCAATCAAACGCTGCTGGTGATCAATCCATGCGTGTGTTAATTACTGTAACAGTTCATGCTACACCTGCAACACCAACGGTTACTGCTAGCGGACCAACATCATTCTGTACTGGAGGTTCAGTAGTTTTGACTTCAAGCCAAGCAACAGGTAACAACTGGTCAAATAACGCAACTACGGCTTCTATTACGGTAACAGCTTCTGGAACATTTTCAGTAACGTACACGGACAATAACGGATGTTCAGCTTCTTCTTCTGTAACGAATGTAAGTGTAAGTAACGCGCCAGTTCCAACGATCAACGCATCTGCGACTGCAGCATGTAGTGGTGATTCAATTGTACTAACGTCTTCAACTGCTGACTCTTACCTTTGGAGTACTAACGCAACAACACAGTCGATTACTGTAACATCAACGGGTAACTACACAGTGACAACGACAAACGCTGATGCATGTGCAGGTGTTGGAACGTCTGCTCCAACTGCAATCACTTTTGGTACTACACCAACAGCAAATGCAACGTTTACTGTAAGTGGTAACGTGGTTACTTTCACAAACACATCAACAGACGCAACAACATACTCTTGGGATTTTGATGATTTCTCTGGATCATCTGCTGCTTCTCCAGTGCATGCTTTCGCTGCAAATGGTTCTTATGATGTAGTTTTGACAGCAATCAACGGTAACTGTACTTCTACATTTACAATCACGATTGCTATCTCTGTAGGATTGGAAGAATTCACAGGTCTTACTGAAGTAGTATTGTTCCCTAACCCAACAAATGGTGACGCAGTATTGACTTTCTCATCTGAAACAAATGAGTCTGCTCAAACAATGATCATTGACCAATTGGGTAAAGTGGTATCTTCAAGAAGCATTGAAATTCAAACAGGTGCAAATACGGTTGCAATCAATGCAGATCAACTCGGAAACGGAATGTACACAATCATGTTAAACACAGATCGTGGAACTATCGTTCGTAAAATGATCGTTCAAAAATAATAGTCAATAGGGCTACCCCGAAGGGTAGCCCTTTTTTTTTATCCCATGGAAAATTTAAAAGGACATACAATACTTCTAGTAGATGACGAGGCAGATATCCTAGAATTTCTTAGCTACAATTTAAAGAAGGAGGGATATAAAGTTTTTACAGCTTCCAATGGAGAAGAAGGGGTCAAAATGGTGCAACAATATTCACCATCACTCATTCTAATGGACGTTATGATGCCAGTAATGGATGGGATAGAGGCGTGTCAATTTATACGCAAAGACTTAAACATTACACAACCAATCATTGCATTTTTAACATCACGTGCCGAGGATTATGCTCAAATCGCGGGATTTGAAGCCGGTGCTGATGATTACATTTCAAAACCTATTCGACCAAGATTGTTGATCAGCAAAGTTGAATCACTCTTGCGTCGCTTGAATCGCCCTGTAGTGGCTGAAGAAGAGGTGAGCAATTCACGCGTAAAAATTGACCGTGAAAAATTCATCGTTGAAGTGGAGGGGAAGAAAATCCTCCTTCCTAAAAAAGAATTTGAATTACTGGAGTTGCTTGCAAGCAGACCAGGAAAAGTATATACAAGAGAACAAATTTTAACGATTGTTTGGGGTAATGAAACAATTGTTGGTGAACGAACAATCGATGTTCACATTCGTAAATTGCGTGAAAAGCTGGGAGATGATTATATTCGCACTATTAAAGGCGTCGGATATACATTCAGCGAACAGTGAAAAACCTCAAACCAATCCACTTACTGATTGGCGGAAGCGCCATAACCTTCATTTTAACCTTCATTGTAACGGTTATTATTGATTATCAAGTGCTCAATTTTCCTTTTTGGGTAATGGTTGGGCTTCCCTTTCTTTCTGGACTCATTTCCTTTGGTGTATTTTATTTCTTCATCACCTACTTCATCAATGACCGTTTAAAGTTGTTATATCGCTCCATTCGGAAAGGTAAAATAACCGCAGAGAACGAACCGAAATTCAGAATTACAGATGATGTTATTGCTGATGCTGAACTAGAAACGAGTCGTTGGTCGGAAGAGCGAAATGTCGAAATCTCCAGATTGAAAGAACAAGAGGAATTTCGTCGTGAGTTCCTAGGCAACCTTGCACATGAATTAAAAACTCCCGTCTTCTCCATTCAAGGGTATGTCTTGACACTTTTGGAAGGCGGACTTGAAGATGAATCGGTGAATCGCATGTTTCTAGAACGGGCGTCAAAAGCTACGGACAGAATGGCACATATCCTAGAAGACCTTGATCAAATTACGCGTCTCGAAGCTGAGTCTCTTCGCTTAGATATCCGCTCCTTTGACATTGTTGAGCTTGCAAAAGAAATTATCGAATCGCTCGACTTGCGCGCAAAGGAAAAAGAAATTACTATCGGTTTTTCGAAGGATTACAGTTCGATTTACGTGGATGCCGATCGCTCGAAAATCGCTCAGGTTTTTTCGAATCTTTTGGTGAACTCCATCTTCTATGGAAATCAAAAAGGAGCAACAATGATTCGTTTTCACCAGATGGATGAAATATTAACCATTGAGGTTTCTGACAATGGCCTCGGTATCGATGAGGTGCATTTGCCTCGCCTGTTTGAGCGATTTTATCGTGTTGAAAAAAGTCGGAATAGAAACGAAGGTGGTTCTGGACTTGGGCTTTCTATCGTGCGCCATATTGTTGAATCACATGGCCAAACTATTTCTGTTCGGAGTACAGTTGGCATCGGGAGTACATTCTCATTTACATTAGATAGAAGCAAAAGTCAGTCGGGAGGATTGTACTCTTCACGTGGAGTGCAAATTAAATAGAAACTATATTCCAGTCAGTTCGACAGCAATTTCTGTGTATTCTTTTTGACTTCCGTCTACGGACTGTATTTCTGCTTTTTCGCGCTTAGATAACAAATGTGCATAGGCACGATCGTAGTACTTTAGTGCAATGGCAAATGCTTCAGAAATTTCATGTTGATCCAAATGAATTAAGGCTTGCTTGACATGTTGTGGACCGAGTCGTTTTCCTATTCTCGTCATCGCAACCTTCAATACTTCCTTATCAAAATGTCCGTAGTCCAAGATGATTTGTGCCATTCGCTCATCGTCAGTACGATTTACCTCAAACATCGGCGCATTTTTCATTTGCGTCCAAAGACCTTCAGGAATTACCTTGCTACCAATTGTACGACTTTCATCTTCAATCCAAATCGTTTTGGAAGCATCCAATGCATTGAGTTCTTCAAAGAGACGATTTTCAAACTGCTCTTGAGAAGGTTGAGGTTCCATTCCAAGTGCCCCAAAAGATGATCCTCGGTGGTGTGATAACCCTTCTAAATCAATGATTTGTGCACCATTTTGTTTTAGTGCATGTAAAATCTCAGTCTTCCCGGAACCCGTTTTTCCGGTCAGGACTTTTATGTCATACTTCTTATTAAATGAATCATGTACAGCCCCACGATAGGCTTTATAACCACCTTCAAGCACGATGGACTCAAATCCATAATAGTGCATTAA
>JAJTDQ010000114.1 GCA_021300505.1 Cryomorphaceae bacterium | reverse complement strand
AAAAATCAATTGATTTTGACAGGAGAAATCAACGATGTAGGTGCGTACAGCAGAGTAAATGTTCCCAATAGCTATCGCATTGGAATTGAATTGGATGGAGGATACATGTTGCTAAAGAATTTGAGTGTTACTGCCAATTTGACTTTGAGCCAAAATAAGATCAAGGAGTTCAATGAATACGTAGACAACTACGACAACTACGATGCAAACGGCAATATGATTCAGGATGTGATCGCGCACAAGAACACCGATATTGCCTTTTCACCGAACATCATCGCTGCTGCAGGACTTAGTTACGAGCCGATCAAGGGATTGGACATTACCCTGACATTCAAACATGTAGGCAAGCAGTACCTCGACAACACCTCCTCGAATGACCGGAAAATGGATGCCTATTCAACAACCAATGCCATGATGAGTTATACGCTAGCAAAATGGGGCTTACGAGAAATAAAGTTGGGTGCTCAGGTAAACAACATCTTCAATATACGTTACAGCAATAATGGTTATACCTGGGGATATATAGCAGGAGGAACGCGCATCATTGAGAACTTTTATTTCCCGCAAGCAGGCACCAACTTTATGCTCCGCTTGAGTTTAAAAATTTGATGAAGTAAAAAAAGTAAGTGCGGTTATATCGACCCAAGCACAATCTTATTGCGCTGAAGTGTAATCAATCCCTTCGTTTCAAGCTGTTTCAATAAGCGTGAAATCACCACCCGAGAGGAATTTAAGTCCTCTGCGATTTGTTGATGTGTGTGGTGAATTTCAAGGCTACCCAACAATTTCGCTTGATCAGTAAGGTACTTCAACAGACGCTCATCCAATTTCATGAAGGCAATGGCATCCACTGTTTCCATAAGTTCTGTCAAGCGAACATGGTAACTTTGAAGAATATAGGCCCGCCATGAGGCATATTTGTTCATCCAGACTTCCATCATTTCCATCGGAATCATCAACATGCTGGAAGGTTCCATCGTAATGGCCTTGATTTCACTCGTTGCATTTTTTACACAGCACTGTAAGGTCATGGCACACGTATCTCCTCCTTCGATGTAATACAAAAGCAAGTCGTCTCCCTCGGCATTTTCCCGCAACACCTTAATAGAACCGGAAAGAACGATGGGCATAAAGCGCATTTCATCACCAATGTGAATAATAGTGTGGTCGCCATCGTATGATTTCAATTGACTCGATTGTATGATATCTTTGATCAATGCCTCCTCGAGAAGATATCCGAGAGATTGTTCAATGAGCGTTTCTTTTGATTCCATTCTTTAAAAGTAAGAATGAATTAAGAATTTGATGCTACGCAATATGAAATTTGATGCCGCTGGCAATTCCTTGTGGGATCAGGTCTTTGAGCGAAGCGGTCTTTTGTCTTTCATGGTGGCTTCGAGTTTGCTACGCACCTCAGCCACCGAAGTACAATACGTGTCCTTTGTCTATTGTCTTTCAGTCAGCCGCGGCTGACGGGTCTTTTGTCCCCTCTGTAACCTAAGTCACGTTCACTTCATCTCTCTCTCCTCATCTTTGTCAAAAAAATAGAAGTATGACAACAAACATGGGAACAACAGACAAGATTATCCGCATTGCAGTTGCTACTGGAATTGTTGGCTTGTACTTAGGAAATGTCATTTCAGGCACTTTAGCCATTGTTGGTTTGGCTATTGTTGGAATATTTGTGCTGACAAGCCTAATTGGATTTTGTCCGCTCTATGCCATCTTCGGTCTAAACACATGCAAAACGAAATAATAGTATGAGTCGTTTTATTCGCAACAATCGATTGACATTGATAGGAATCGTACTTGGATTAATTGGAGGATATCTCTATTATGATTTTGTGGGTTGCGCAAGTGGTACTTGTCCAATCACATCGAAACCTTTGAACAGCACCTTGTATGGTGCGTTGCTTGGGGGCTTATTATTCAACGCATTTCAAAAAACACCAAATACCAATCAAAAATGAATTTAGAAGAATTGATAAGAGAGAACAAGGCAAGTATCGTAGATGTGCGCACTCCTAGTGAATTTGCAGGTGGACATGTGGCTGGTTCAATTAATATTCCGCTTCAGGATATCCAAGCGCGTTTATCCGATTTGAAAGCGATGACCGCCCCATTAATTTTATGTTGTGCATCGGGCGGAAGAAGTGGTCAAGCGACGTACTTTTTAAGTCAGCAGGGCATAGAATGCTACAACGGCGGTTCATGGCTCGATGTCAATTATTATCAATCTAAAGCACAGTAACAAAATGATCAGAACACTTAAAAAACTATTTGGGATGGGACCAAAAGTAGATTTTGCAGAACTCATGAAGCAAGGCGCGCAGATCATTGACGTGCGATCACCGGGAGAATTTTCTGGTGGACACATCAAAGGTTCGGTGAATATTCCCCTACAAAATTTGCAGGCCAGCATAGGAAAAATCAAAAAGGATAAACCGGTGATTACCTGTTGTGCGAGTGGTATGCGCAGCGCATCGGCAAAGAACATATTACAATCGAAAGGCTACCAAAATGTACACAATGGTGGCGGTTGGAGCAGTTTGCAAAGCAAATTGAGATAGATTTTAGCAGTTGTACCGTTTAAATGTAGAAGAGAGCCCGACGTAATCTTGGGCTTTTTTTGTATCGGATTATTCGATGAACTTTTCTTCTAATAGTACTCGAAGGGTTCACTCTTTTTCTCGCTCTTCAAGCGAAATTACTGTTTAAACTTTCCGCTCCAGAAGAGCTTCTAAATCATTTAAAAGTTAGATTTTTCGACCTCGGAAGTCACAAAGCAAGCTAAAAGTCCCATTCCGTCTAGGTTTGGGGCTTTTTTTATGGTTAACCCCAAGCGGAGAACATGAAGGAATTTATGCGTTCCCCCTTTATTTTACTGAGTTTAGAGAAAAATCGAAAAGTTAGAACTATAACGCAGTAATTAAGTGTTTTTCACTTAAATCATATTATTTTAAGTGAATTTCACCATGATTACATAAATTTCACCGATTAGTATGAATATTAAGCGTTTTTCCTTGCAATTAAGTGTTTTTCACGGCAGAACTGTTCCAGAAGATGGTGTTATTGTCAAGAATCAACTTATTCGCAGTAAAAAACCGACTGAATAGTCGGTAAAAAACATGTAAAACGACGTTTAACGTTGTTTCGCATTGTTTTACAGCGATTTACAGCGTATTTTATCGTTAAACGAGGTTCAGCGTGAAAAATTACAAATCGTTTTATTACACATGAATTCAAAAAAAAGACCTGATTATTCAGGTCTTTTTTGAATAGGGAATAATACAGATATATTCCCATGTCCTTGAGGTCGCGAATCATGACTTTTCCAATTCGGATCATCACGGCAAATGCGATTAAAACAACAGTAGCCGAAGTAGCTGTTGTCAAAATTTTCTCGAACTGATCGGAACTAGGTGTTGGGCGTTTCTTCTTCTCCATCTTCTTTTTTTCTTGATTGAACAGTTGGTGATTTTTTATTCATCGCGATAGCCTCAGCGGATTTAGAGGAAAAGCAGGATATTCAAAAATTGGTGTTTCCAGCCGGGATAGGTTACAACAAACAAAACGACAGAGTTCGAACTTTTCGAACGAACACGATTTTCGCCGCAATCCCTTTGCTGACAAGGGATTTAGAAAAACAAAAAAGCGGAAAACCAATCAATTTTGACCGATTTTCCGCTAGAGTGACCTCACTAGGCCCAAGTTCGAACTTTTTAGAGGATTTAATTCTACTCTTAAATGAGTGATGTTGATTTTTTCTATAAAGTAATGAAATTTGATTTGGCAGCGCTTGTTTTTTGCCGACGATTCAGTTCGCTTTTTTACTGCCCACAAGCTGATTCTTGCGTACAACCTGCTCGTGCAAGTCAATAACTAAAGCCTACTCCGCATCAACTTAAACAACTCCGATTTTGAATTGATGCTCAATTTTCGATAGACTTTTTTCACATACATGCGTACTGTATCAAGAGCCAAATCATGCTTACTCGCAATCATTTTATAGCTCAATCCATCCAGAATCCCATTCACGATATCTTTTTCGCGCACCGTAAGTTCTTGCATAATGTTGCGCGGATTGTTGAAAAATTCGATGACTCGACGGGCTATTTTTGGAGTCATGTAGGCTCCACCATTGCCGATGCATTCAAACACTTCGGTAAACTTCGTTTCAAAACTTTGCTTGTCGATGTACCCTGAAGCACCAAGTTGCAGCGCCTTGAAAATGGTTTCCGAATCATCCTGGATGGTATTCATTATGATGACCGATTTGGGATACAATTTAAGGATCCGTTCTATCATTTCTAAGCCATTCATCTCAGGCATCACAATGTCAAGCAAAAAAATGTCGGCTTCGATTGGATTTTCTAAATAATCAATGGGATTGATAAACACATGCCGGCAATGCATGTTTTCAATGCTGTTGATATTTTCTTGCATCTCATGTGCCAGGTGAATATCGTCTTCGATGATAATAATTTGCTTCATCACAATGGTAAATGGATTTCTATGGTTAATCCTTGACTTCCTTTGGCGATATAATACGAATAGCGCCCTCTATTTCTGGATATCCGTTTTCTTATATTGCGAATACCATTTCCTTTAAACACTTCAAGTTCATGTAAATTGCAAACCCCGTTGTCTGAAATTTGAATCTGTAGAGTTTTGTTTTTGGCGACAAAGTTCAGTGTGAGTTGATCCGCCCCCGAATGTTTTATGCAATTGGTAACAATCTCATAAATTGAGAGTTTAATGTCTCGAAAAAGTTCTCCCCTCAACACGTAGTTCTTATCCGTTGCGCTATCAAACTTCACCTGGATTTGAGCTTGTTCACAAGATGATTGCACAAACTCTTGAAGTTCATCATTCAAATCGCGAAGCGCATATTTTTTTCTTGAAATTGAATCCAAATAGGTCCTGAACGAGTAAAGCGCCTCCTTCAAGCCAATTTGAAGCCGTTCAATTTCGGATTCATCAAACTTCTTGCGCTTGCTAATCAATAATAGTCGGGTTAAAATTGTTCCAGATTCGTCATGCAAATCCATTGCAATTTTAGACTGTGTTTTTGCCTTAATTCGAAGTGAACGAAAAAAGTAAAGGATGAACAAGATGACCAGCACAAGGATGATAAAGAATAGGAGGACATAAAAACTTGTTTTCACATAAAACGGTGCAGAAACATAGAGTGGAAATGACTTTTCTTCCACAAGTTGACCGAATGGATTGTACATCCTAATTTTTAGTGAATAGTCTCCATGGGTGAGGTTGGACAAGAGAATCCAATTTTTCTTGTCTGTTTTAAACCAATTTTTTCCGTCCAAGCAATATTGAAAGCTGTAGCCATAGCCAAAGTTAAAATCCAAGTTGGCGAGGTATACTTTTAATGCTTCTTTTCCGGTCTCAAAGGATATTTTCTCGCCGTCCAAATAAGTTGAGAACCTTTTGTCTTTTTCGTTCCGAATCGTTTCAATTCCAGAAATAAGCAATCGCTTGGTATAGTTGTATTGCTTTAAGGCACTCGGATCAATCATTTCATAGGAATTTAATCCCCCAAACACCATTTGGCCATTGCGCAACAAACACGCCGACTTGTAGTTGTATTCTGTGTTGATGATTCCGTGATTCTTATTGATGAACCGAATCACACCACGCTTCGTATCAAAAAATGTCAATCCCGAATAGGTTGATGCCCAAATATTGCCGTTCTGGTCTTCGATCATTTCAACGACTTTCGGGTGCGAAATTTCTTCCGCAGTGGTATACTTCACCCGCAGTTTTAAGGTTTGCATGTCGAAAACAAACACCCCTTGGTTTGTCGCCGTCCACACTTCATTTTTACCTGGACGTAGAAGCACATCGCGAATGTCACACGAGAAACTTTCTTTAAATTGTATGGACTCAAAACCATATCGACTATTCAGTCGAACAATATGCAATCCTTTGTTTGTGCCCAGATAAATGAGCTTAGTAT
>JAJTDQ010000113.1 GCA_021300505.1 Cryomorphaceae bacterium | reverse complement strand
CTCCCGCAATGCCAACTGTTGAGAAAGGGTCTATTACTGTTAATGGGACAAGCCTAACGGTGGTTGATTCGAAAGAAAATGAGTTTTCTGTGTGCATCATCCCATATACGTATGAAAACACAAACTTCCATACTCTACAAAAGAATATGGAAGTTAATTTGGAATTCGATATTATTGGAAAATATGTTGCGAAGCTGATGGCTCGCTAATGCGATTATTTCTTGGCGCGCACTTTCTCCAATTTATCTACACGGTCTGTCAACGACTGAATTTCTTTAATCAACTGATATACTTGTTGTGATAGTACATTAGAAGAATAGTCATTTGACGAAGGCTCATTAAAAATTTTCGGAGCTGGGTCATTGATCAAATCAATGGCACTCACACCAAGAATTTCTGAAATTCGTAACAAACGTTTGACAGAAATTTCTGTAACACCACGTTCGATATTCGAATAGGCAGCAACCGTTAGGTCAAGTTCGTCTGCCATGTTTTGCTGGCTCAAGCTATTTGCTAAGCGTGCAATTCTGATTTTTTCTGCTACTGTTTTACTCATAACACAAAAGTACAACGACCTTAACTGTCATACATAATCGTATTATTTGAATTTACCCTTCTTTATTGAGTATTTTTATATAATAAATTAATTGTACGCGTTTTAATCCATGAACACTATAATTTATTCGCTGAATTGCTTAATATTTCCTACGAACAAATTAGAAATATTGTCAAAATAGGATAAATAACGTCGATTTGGTATGTGTGTTTAGTTAAATATCGGTAAATAGAGAGGAAGAATATAATAGTCATCAAATTCTTGCAATAACTTGAAAAATCAAATTGAATGTGTTATTTCTGCACATACAAGAATAAAAATGAGTGGTTAGCTTCCAATAAAAGCCTTAGGTCCAGGAAAAAATTGAACTCGTTTACTTCCAATTCTTTGCGGCGATCTTGCGCAGCTGTTTTCGCAACTTCTTGATTACCGCGTCACGATTGGACACGTTACCACATTTGATGATATCGTACTGAACCATAGCACCATTGCGGAAAAACTTAAACTCAAAACTTACCGACACAATTTCATCGCGGTACAACGGGAACAAATTACCCGCTCCCAATGCTGTATTGAAATCATCATTCAATGTTGTGGCCTTAAAGATCTTATCATAACCCCGCACTGAAACAAGTAAGTAGGTATCAATTCCCTTTGCTGAGATTAGTTGTTTCATAGAATCCGTTGCAATTAACGATGCATCGGTCCCCAACTTGAGCATATTCAATGAAGGAATTGCTTTTACCCCAAGTTCTGTCAAAATCTCAGTTACGTTGATTTCCATTGAATAGCGATCCTCTGGTTTGTCCAACTGACCAATGACCAATACATTTTTAAGTTGGAGACCCTTGCTTTGAGCTAAGGTAATATTCAAAGCACTCAGAACGATTAGCGCAAAGAATAGGTAAAGTGCATTCTTCATAGGAAAACTTAGAAAATTTCAGATGCGATTGCGCGCACCATTGATGAATTTGACATGGTATAGTAATGGATACATGGAACACCAGCATCACGAAGTTCTTTCGACTGCTGAATTCCCCACTCGATACCCAATCGCTCAATTTGCTTGTTGTCCTTACATTTCAACAATTCGTTCGATAGTGCTTCTGGAAAGTCAATCTTGAAAAATTTCGGCAAGAACGTGATGTGGTCCATTGTTTTGATCGGCTTCAACCCCGGGATAATTGGCACAGTAATCCCAATCGCACGACAAGCAGCAACAAAATCAAAGAACTTTTGATTATCGAAGAACATCTGTGTCACAATGTATTCCGCTCCAGCATCTACTTTGTCTTTCAAGTACTGCAAATCCGTTGTCATGTTCATCGCTTCGAAATGCTTTTCAGGATAACCAGCCGTTCCAATACAAAACGCCGTTGGTTCCAACTGCACATCGTCCATGGTATATGTCCCACGATTCATCTCAGAAATCTGGTGAATTAGCTCTACAGCATAACGATGTCCATCAGGATGCGGTCGAAATGTACTTTCTGTTTTGATGGAATCTCCACGCAAAGCCAAGACATTATCAATCCCCAAAAACTGAAGATCGATCAATGCATTTTCTGTTTCCTCCTTACTGAAACCACCACAAATTAAATGAGGTACAGCATCGACTTGGTACTTATTCATGATTGCTGCACAAATCCCAACGGTCCCCGGGCGTTTACGAATGGCTATTTTTTCCAATAAACCATTTTCTCGTTCTTTATAAATGAACTCTTCACGATGGTACGTAACATTGACGAATCGCGGCTTAAATTCCATCAAGGGGTCTATTCCATCAAAAATGGATTGAATGCTCTTACCTTTTAATGGGGGAAGAATTTCAAATGAGAAAAGTGGCGATTTCGCTTCCTGTAAATGTTGTGTTACTTTCATTTCAATTATTCGTAAAGTGCAAAGATAATCCTTTGATTGCGGATACAATCGTTAAATTATCCTATTCCTTATTCTGATTTGCCAATATGGCCTCCGCGATGATTAAATCTTTTTGCGTGGTGATCTTGATGTTGTCCTCATTGCCATCCACCAACTGTACTTCAATACCCAAGGATTCTACGAGCGAAGCATCATCAGTTATTCCACTGTGGTAAACCAAATTGTACGCATCTCGCAAAACTGAAGACCTGAAGCACTGCGGAGTTTGAACTAACATGAAGTTACTTCGGTCTACGGCACGGGTGATTTTTCCATGACGTTCTCGAATAGACTCTTTTATGGGTAAAACGGGCACAACGGCGTCATTCGTTTTCAAAGAGTTCATACATTCTTGTATGATTTCCTTGGCTACAAAAGGTCGCACTCCATCGTGAACGAAAATGGAATCACCCGTACAGACTTCGAGCGCATTTTTGATGGAATGAAAACGCTCTTCTCCACCAACAACAAGCGTATGTGGAATGTCACAGTTAAATTCTTGAAGCACTGTTCTCCAGTGGTTATGCCAGTCAATTGGTAAGGTAATCACGAGTTCAAAACTTGAATCAATGTTGTGAAAGCATTCAAGCGTGCGCAGTAAAATAGGTTTACCAGAAAGATGAATGAACTGCTTTGGGAGATCACCCCCCATTCGCTTCCCAATTCCACCAGCTGTTAGTATGACTGAAATTTTACTCATCTAATGTGCAAAAAATAAAAAAGGTCACCAGCATAACCCGGCAACCTTGAACATGTTAAATTTCTAAAGGTTATTTCAGCTTCGACGGATCGTTTGCTGCCTTGTTGTTGAATTTACGTTGGGTGTTCAACCAAAAGAACAAACCAAAGAAACCAAGGACAATCATCGAATAGTTGAACTTATTTCCAATCCACTCAAAAAAGCCGAATGTCCACGTTAGGAAGTCTGCAATACCGTAAAAGAAATCTGATGAACTCATGTGTCAAGGATTTTATGGCACAAAGAAAATGATTTTTCCTGAACTAATCGATGTTCTGCTGAAAAAATGAAGCTATTCAACAATGGATTTTCGGCCATTCTCAATTAACAGTGTCAATTCGATGAAATTATCTACTGACAACACTTCAGGTCGAAGGGTTAAGAAATGATGGTCGATGTCTAAGCCACTCAATAGTTGCTTGATCGAATTTCGAATGGTTTTTCTACGTTGATTAAAGCTCATCTTCACCACTTGAATGAAAAGTCGTTCATCACAAGGCATAGTTTGTCGATCATTTCGAGTGCAACGAATCACGCCAGACTTTACTTTAGGTGGTGGATTAAACACGTGTTCATCAACCGTAAAACAGTATTCAATATCATAGAATGCTTGAAGCAAGACACTTAATATCCCATATTGCTTTGAACCTGGTGGTTCTGCAACGCGCTCTGCCACTTCCTTTTGAAACATTCCCATGATTTCAGGAATCTGATTGCGATAATCAAGGCATTTGAATAAGATTTGTGAAGAGATATTGTAAGGAAAATTTCCCACCACAGCGAAAGGCTCATCGCCTAAGTATTTACGTGGGTCGATGCGTAAAAAATCGGCTTCAATAATTTTACCTTCCAATTGAGGGAAATGTCCGTGCAGGTATTCCACCGATTCGTGGTCAATTTCCATCACATAGACTTCATTGGCTTCCTCTTCCAAAAGAAATTCAGTAAGGGCTCCCATTCCTGGGCCGATCTCTAGCACACGTTTGCACCCTTGATGACCTGTAAACTGTGTTGCAATTTTCCGACAAATGTTTTTGTCTGTCAAGAAATGTTGACCAAGGTGTTTTTTAGGGCGCACACTCATGATTTGAACTCTTCAATGACACTTAAAATGGTACGAAAAGCTGCAAACTTTCCTGCATAACGCGCGCTGTGATCGCGCTGCAAAAGTGGCGCATGTGTCTGACTATACGTATCCATATCCTCTTGGCTTGGAGATAAATAAGTAATCGCATACGTAACGCCCCCATCCTCTTCACCATGCACACGAGAGATACGGCTTTCTACGAAACAACCCGTTGCCATCACTTCTGGGATGTGTGTGCTTCTCATCCAAGAAAGCCAATCTTCCGCAATCTCAGGATCAACACTTACTGTAACGTTGTATAAAATCATATGCAAAGGTAGGTATTCCCCTGCTTCAGTCCTAACTCCCACCATTGGCCGAATTTTTCTACTTTTGGTAAAAATTGCAGTTTATGCTCATGTCAATGACGGGTTTCGGAAAATCTACCGGAACATTCGCAGGAAAAAAGGTAAGTGTAGAGGTTCGCTCCCTGAATAGTAAATCCCTCGATATGAATGTGCGCATTTGTGCTCCGTATCGCGAACTTGAGCACGACATTCGAAAAATCGTTGGTGAGGAACTTGATCGAGGCAAGGTGGACATCAACATCAACATGGACAGCAGCGGAGACTCGCGCAATTACACGCTCAACCGCGACTTGGCTGCAGCCTATTACAAAGATCTCAAAGGAATGAATGAATTGCTTGGTGAAGAATCGAAAGATTACCTAGCGATGATTCTACGCATGCCTGACATCTTTAACAATGAGCGCGAAGGATTGACAGAAGAAGAAAAAAAGTGGTTGTTCAAATTGGTGAAATCGGCTTGTGATCAACTACATGAGTTCAGACGTCAAGAAGGTGTAGCTCTTGAGAGCGAATTCAACGAACGTCTCGGAGATATTCAGTCGTTGCTGCAAGAAGTCCCCAAGTATGAGGGTGAACGCATCGACACTGTTCGTGAACGACTGCGTAAAGGATTGGATGAGTTGGAAAGCACGAAGCACGACGACAATCGCTTGGAGCAAGAACTCATTTTCTACATTGAAAAATTGGACATTTCAGAGGAGAAGATGCGTCTGAGCAATCACCTCGATTATTTTGCTGAAACCATGAAACTTCCGAAAAGCGGAAAAAAATTGGGGTTCATTGCACAAGAAATAGGTCGAGAAATCAATACCTTGGGTAGTAAAAGCAACCATGCCGAGATGCAAAAGCTCGTCGTGGACATGAAAGATAATCTCGAGAAAATCAAGGAGCAAGTACTGAACACTTTGTAAAAATCCTGATGGCAGCAACACACGATAAGTCTGGAAAATGTGTCATTTTCTCTGCGCCATCAGGAGCGGGAAAAACCACCATTGTTCATCATTTATTGAATGCCAATATCGGCTTGGCTTTTTCTGTTTCGGCATGCAGTCGCGATCCACGTCCAAATGAAACAGATGGGAAAGACTACTATTTCTTAGGTCTAGAAGGTTTCCGTAAATTGATTCAAGAAGATGCTTTTATTGAATGGGAGGAAGTGTACACCGACAATTATTACGGCACACTTCGTTCTGAAATTGAGCGCATTTGGAGTGAAGGGAAAACCGTCATCTTTGATGTTGACGTTGTTGGAGGCTTAAACATCAAACGCATCTTTGGCGATCAGGCATTGGCCATTTTTGTCCAGCCCCCAAGTTATGATGAGTTGGAAAAAAGGCTCCGTCTTCGCAGCACT
>JAJTDQ010000009.1 GCA_021300505.1 Cryomorphaceae bacterium | reverse complement strand
ATGGTACAACAACATCCCCACCGTGAAGTAAATAAACAACCCTACAATATCGTTCAAGGTTGTTACAAACGGACCTGTAGCCAAGGCAGGATCGATCTTGTAGTGATTCAAGACCAGGGGAATTAGGGTACCGAAGATGGCGGCGAAGATAATCACACTGAAAAGGGAAATACTTACCACCATTCCTAAGGTGCTGTTCTCGAAATAATAGGCAATGCCATAGATGAGTGAGGAGAGTATGATCCCATTGACCAAGGCGACAATGGCTTCCTTGGAGAGCTTTTGCATGATGCTTCCAAACTGATCGTTGCCCTTCGCTAAGGACTGTACCACAATGGCAGAGGATTGAACACCGACATTTCCACCCATCGCGGTGATCAAAGGGATGAAAAAGGCGAGTGCCGGAACTTGGGTGATGCCACCTTCGAATTTCGAAATGACTTGCGCGCCGATAATACCGCCCACCATCGCGATGAACAACCAAGGAATGCGGGCACGGGTAATTCGCCACACACTAAAGGTGGATTCAATCCGCTCGGAGATACCCGATGCCAACTGGAAGTCTTTATCCGCCTCTTCTTTGATGATGTCGACTACGTCATCGAGGGTAATCCGTCCAACAAGCTTGTTTTGTAAGTCAACTACTGGAATGGAAACCAAGTCATATTTCTCCATGATCTTGGCAACTTCTTCACTGCTGTCGTTGGTTTTTACGGAGATGATGTTCTTTCCTTGGTACAAATCGACAATCTTCGTTTTCGGACTGGCAAACAACAATCGTTTCAAGGAGAGAACTCCCACGAGTTTATTCAAATCGTCAACGACGTAAATGGTATACACTTTCTCCACGTCTTCAGCCTGACGGCGCAATTCCACCAAGCAGCGGTTTACTGGCCAATCGAGCTTTGCCCGAATGAACTCTTTCTGCATGAGTCCACCCGCAGTGTCTTCGTCGTAGTTGAGGAGATCAACGATGTCTTCAGCCGCCTCGTCGTCTTCCATCTGTGAGATGACCTCCTGGATTTTTTCTTCGGAAAGGTCATAAAGGATGTCGGCAGCATCATCCGAGTCTAGATTTTCGAGCTGATCGGCAATTTCTTTCGAGGAAAGGGAGGCAAGGAAACGGTCGCGTACATCCTCATCGAGTTCCATCAATACATCCGCCTGCACCTCTTCGTCCATCTGGAAATAGACATACTTGGCTTCGTCGTTGTTGAGTCTGTCAAGAATTTCCGCGATGTCCGCGTAGTGAAGCTCCAATACGTTTTCACGAATCCACGCAGTATCCCCTGCCGCAATCTTTTCGCGGAGCAGCTCGAGGAATTCTTTGTTCAGTTCGAAACGCATCTCAAATTTTTTGCAAAGATACGGAAAACTGAAGGTAAGGTTGCTTTTTTTTCGGTTTGGGGGGTGAGTAAAATAGGATGGGTAGAAAACTTAATTTTCCGGTGACAAAACTTTCATTTTTATTTCGCTAAAAACGACACCTTGAATTGAGAAAACAAATACTTTTGCTCCATGGAATTGGATGTACCTTCGTTAGAGCTGCCCTTCTTCGCAAACCTTCTGATATTGTTGGTTTTAGCTCGAGTTTTGGGGGAGGTTTTTGAGCGGCTCAAGCAACCGGCAATGATTGGTGAAATCCTTGCAGGGGTTATTCTTGGACCAACTATGCTGAATTACATCCACCGCACCGAAGATTTAAAGGTGATTTCTGACTTAGGCGTTTTCTTGGTGGTGATCATCGCGGGCTTGGAAATCAATTTTGATGACATACTTAAATCTGTTCGCGGAAGGAGTATCGTTATTTCACTTTTGGCTTTTTTCTTACCGATTGTATCTGGATTTTTGGTCGGACAGGCGTTTGGACAAGACGTGATGTCTACCATTTTTATTGGTTTGTGCGTCGCTATTACGGCTCTTCCAGTAAGTGTGCGCATGTTGATGGATTTAAAGCAATTACAGAGCCCCATAGGTAAACGAATAGTCAGTGTGGCTATCTTTGATGATGTATTGGCTTTGTCCATTTTAGGGGTTTTGTTGGCATTGAAAGATGTGGAGAAGACGTATGCTGCGATCACCCAAGCAACGATTTTCTCTTTGATTAAACTGGTATTGTTTTTAGCCGTTGTTGCAATCGTTTACCGCATCATCAAGAGTTTTGCAAAGCGCGAAAATTTCATTGAATCCCAGCTCAATAAATTGCTTCTTTTGTTGCGAGGGAAAGAGTCTTTGTTTGCGATTTTCTTCGTGTTTATACTCTTGTTTTCTACACTAACTGAATCCATCGGTTTGCACTTTATCATTGGTGCTTTCTTCGCTTCAATGTTACTGAGTAAAGATTTGGTGGGCGAAAAACATTTAAATACATTCCACAATACCACCAATAGCATGGCAATGGGCTTCTTGGCACCTATTTTCTTCGCGGGAATTGGTCTTGAGTTTAAGTTTGGGTCGATTACCAATTATTGGTTGCTGGCATCAATCATCGCTGTTTCTTTCGCTTCTAAGATTATTGGTGGATATCTGGGTGGACGATTTGCTCGTTTGAATCACCGACAGTCTGTGACGCTTGGTTTCGGATTGAATGCGCGCGGAATCATGGAGTTGGTGATCGCTAATATCGCCTTTAGAGCGGGCCTCATAGATGTAGAGATTTTCTCCATGCTGGTTGTCATGGGATTGGTAACCACGTTGACAACTCCTTTCCTTTTGAAATGGGCTTTTAAACGGATGGATTCCGATGTTCAGGTTCCAATTCCTGTGGAGTCATAAAGAGCGCATAGAAGTACGCAAAGAAAGTTACCCCCATCTGGGTTTCTAAACTGTCTTCGATAAGAAAAGTAACCATACTAATGAGTATGAAAACCAAGCCAGGAAAGTAATGCGCCTTCCATTGGATCTTAAAAAATCGAAGCAGCATCCAAAGAAAGACAATAAATCCAATTATTCCGAAACTAATCCAAGCCGTCAGGTAGGAATTGTGTGCACGGTGGCGATTTTCTTTCAACAAGCGGGATTGATCGGCTTTATATTGCTGATCAAAAGCATGTTGAACATCGCCCGTTCCTACACCAAACAGCCAATGATGTTGAATGATGTGTATTCCCGTTTTCCAATATTCGATGCGTTGCCATAGGGAATGACCATTCGCTTCCCCTGGGTGATGTACTTGATAACGAATACCTTCAATTCTCCCTAGTAAACCTGATTTCGATTCTGCAGCACTCGCTATCCCATTTTCAATGTCGTTGATATCTGAACTTGATAATTGGGAAACACCTTCAGCATCTTTGCGTAAATCTCGAGAAGTGAGATAACGCATAAGCGTGAATTTAACCGGATAACCTTTAAGATCAAGGCTATCATATTTAATTGCTGACCGGGCATTCCAAGAGCTCCGCAATTCCTTTTCACAGACATACACGAAAATCGCCTTACCCTCCGCAAACATATTGGACCGTAAATCGTGTGAATAAGGGTTTCCCTGTGCCGTATATTTATCCAGTTTTTCAAGAGAATAATGCGTTTGTTTCACAGGAGTTAGAATGTAAACAATAGGTATGATAATCAAAGCGGCCAATAAACACAATGAGACAATGGCTAGTTTTTTACTTCGTTGGCGAAGAGCCTCGAAGGCAATCATTCCAAAGGAGATCAAAAGTGAAATTGCTCCTGACAAAATCTGACTATAGTACGTGTAAAAGGCAAACCATAAGATAAACACTACCCATACGAACATCCATTTTTTGGCGAAAACTCGAATGAAATAATAGGAGAGGGCTGCAGCAAAACCGATTTGAATCCCGTAGCGAATGTGGGAACCAAAGAGTGACATTCCTCTGATGTCATCATAGGTGCGGTTTCCAAGTAGTTGTTGATAGGATAAAAAATTGATGATGGATGAAACAAGAAGAGTGAGGACGTAAAGTAGCAAAAGGGTGCGAAGGTGCTTGTGTTCAAAAGGTTTCCTTGCCCCAAGTACCAAAGGCAACACGAGAAGGGGCAACTTTACACGGATGTCGTTCAATGCATAAGTGAGGTCATTCGAATACATGAGTGCAATAAAGTGCAATGCGAAAAATCCTAGACAAAGGTAAATGAGTGTGTTTCCCTCTGAAATTTTAGTGTTGCTTGTATTCAGTTGTATGTTGAAGCGCAAGTGTTCCCATTTCTCCTTCCAATGCCAATCGATAAGAAATGCCAAGCCGAGCACCATTGTTCCAATCGACATTAACACAGTGCTACAGGGTATACCTATGGCAAGGACGGCCGCTCCAAAGAAATGGAAATTCGTGTGAAAAGATGAGCCGGAACGGATGTTGGCCATTTGTTCGATGTGTTAGTTCCGGAGAGGTAACGATTAAATACCGAGAATAGTGTTGTAGGTACTACGGTTTTTTAAAACTTCAAGTGCCTTCTCCACATATAAGTCATTACGGAATGCATCGATTGCGCGTCCTTTTTGGTAATAATATCGAGATATGATCTCGTTTTCAAGAAGATATTTGATCTCGCTTCTGAATTTTTCCAGATCACGTTCTTTTGACGGAACGACACGTGCCATCAAGGCATCGTATTCTGCTTTGGAGTCCTCATAAAACCCTTCTTTTTCTGCTGTCTCCTTCATTTTTTTAAGCATCTCTTCAGATGCCGTTGAATACGTAAATTCCTCAGCAAGAACATATTTCTTAAATTCATCGTACTCGGCATCCGTCAAGGCGAATTTTCCGGCTTCCGCAATAGTGGGATGTGAGTTATGGTAGCGCGTTGCGAAGTTGAATATCAAATTATTTGCGTAAATCGTGGCAGTCAAGCGGCTCAGATTCTCCAATTCAACTTTCACGTCAGGTTCAATACCCCGTCCATCGATTACATCACGACCATTCGCTGTTTTGAATACTTTCAAAAGTGAATCTGGAATTTCCTTTGGACGTTCACCTTCTTCTTTTTCATAATATTCCAATCGTTGAACACAACGACCAGATGGCGTATAATACTTGGCAATTGTAAGTTTTACTTTCGACCCGTATTTCAAGTCATACGTGCGCTGTACAAGGCCTTTTCCGTAAGATGTTTCACCGATGATTACACCACGGTCGAGGTCTTGAATGCTTCCCGCAACAATTTCACTTGCTGAGGCTGAACCTTCATCAATCAATACAGTGAGTGGAATCAATAAATCCATTGGAGATTCGAGGGTGGTATAAACGCGATTTTCTTCGGCTACACGCCCTTTCGTAGTAACAATAGTTTCTCCTTTTTTCACGAAAATATTTACGATTTTCACTGCTTCAATTAATAATCCTCCTCCGTTTCCTCGGAGATCAAGGATTACCTCTTTCATTCCTTGTGATTTTAACTCAAGAAATGCACTGCGGACATCGGAAGCTGCTGTTTGCGTGAAACTATTCAGTTTGATATAACCCACTGTGCTATTGACCATTCCAAAATAAGGTACATCCGGTAGTTTGATTTCATCGCGAGTTACAGAGATCTTCTTTTTGCCTTCATTTTCACGTTCAACCTCGATAACAATTGTTGTTCCTTTTGGACCCTTCAATGCACTTGACACATCGTCAGATTCCTTTTTATACATGTCTTTCCCATCCACAGAAATAATTTTATCACCAGCCTGAAGACCAGCTTTTTGTGCTGGATTACCTTCATAAGGCTCGGCAATGAATGTGTAATCTCCAATCTTTCGAATGAGCGCGCCAATACCTCCGTACTGTCCAGTAGTCATCAGTCGGTAATCCTCAATGTTTGACTCATGGTAATACACAGTGTAGGGGTCTAGATCTTTTAACATGGCATCAATTGCCGCCTTCCCGAGTTTACCTGCTTGTGGCTCATCCACATAGTACATTTCTAAATGCTGATAGATTTGGTCCATCAACTCCATGTTTTTGATAATCTCGAAGCCATTTGACTGCGAGTAAACATGTGTTGAACTTATAAATACGAGCGCTAGCGCAATGATTGGACGCAAAAGAGTTTTAGTGATCATGTTGTAATTTTTCGATGAGTTGTGAGAATAGCTTTGTTATTTTTTTGTCCATTTGGTCAGTGCTTAATTCTTCCTTGGCTGTGCAAACGAGAAAAATCGCAAGCTGCTGATTGGTTTCGATTAAAAAGTCCTCTAAGATAAATTTATTCTTTCGAATTGCTTCACGCGTGACCCGCTTGATTCGATTCCGATCGTGTGCGTGACGATTGATTTTTTTAGGTGCAGAAATAACCATTTGGAATGGCACATCCTCTGAATTTTCTTGCTTTAGATAAAGGAGTGTATAGGGAAATGACTTTACCGATTTGCCTTCCTTAAATAAGGATTCGATGAGTATCTTACTGCACAATTTGTACTTTTTGCCGAATGATTGATTCATGTGTAAAGCACTACTCTTGGTCAATCCGAGGCAAATTAATTAACTCTTTTACGACAAAACTTGCTGGGAATTCTTTCAATAAAGTTTCGCGCATCCTTTCTGCGTCTAAGAGTGTTCTAAAGTCTCCCACTTTAAGAACAAAATTTGGGGCAGTGAAAACAACATAGGTGTCTACTGCCGGGAACTGACTGACAAACCTACTACGCGCTTCATCAACGAGTTGCTTGTCAGATTCGAAGAAAAGTTGCACACGAAAACCAGAAATTAATGGAGTACTTGACGGCGGTACTGGTGTTCCTTGTTTCTTAACAAGTGCATCAATGCGAGGATCCTTGATGATTTTCACATCACCCTCTTGAGAGAAGGCACCCAAACAAGTGAGTAAAACGGTGGCGAAAAGAAGAAAATTTTTTTTCATAAAATCTTTATCAAAAGTAACAAATTGTTGCAAAATGCAAAAAAAGTATGGTGAATGTTACTGTGTTTTTAGGTGAAAGTGATCTTAACGTAAATTAACACTTATTTAGAATCATTTTAAATTAAAGAATCGAGATCGAAAATTGTCATAAAACTGTCATGCAATGAGTCTATTCTTCTAAATTTGCAACCGTCAAATAGTGCCTAATTGGACCTAAGACAAGCGTTTTTACACTAAAATATCTATTAGTCAGATGTTTAGAAACTTAAAAAATTGGTGTTATGGTACTCTAGCGCTCGTATTCGTAGCGGGGAGTTTTACATCACAAGCACAGGGTGAAGCACTTTTTAAAGCGAAGTGCGCGAGTTGTCACCAACCACATAAAAACGGTACTGGACCGAAGCTTTTTCAAGCGCGAAAGAAATGGGCAGATGGAGGAGCGAAGGAAGGTTCTATTTACCAATGGGTGAACAACTGGCAGGTAGCAGCGGCAAGCGATCCGTATGCGCAAACTGTATCTACGTGGTCTCCAACAGCGATGAGTGCCTTCCCAGAATTGAAGAAGGAGGAGATTGATGCGATTTTGGATTGGGTGGATGCTCAGCCAGAGCCGGGAGCAGCCGCAGCGGATGGTACAGCACCAGCAGACGGAGCTACACCTAATGATGCAGCAGTAGAAGAAGAGGAAGGCTTGGGGTGGATCTGGATTATTCTTGGTGTGATCTTCTTTACCATTATTCTCGCTGTAGGTGGTGTGCGTCGCCAATTGAACATTGCTTCAGCAGATGCAAATGGCGAAGATGTTAAGGAAGGAATGACTTATGGTGAAGAGTTCAAGACTTGGGCTTGGAAAAACCGCTTGTATGTTGGTCTTGGATCTTTGGTCATTGTAATCAGTGTGATCGTAACATTGTTCTTGAGTCTTTATCAAATCGGTGTGGTTGAGGATTATCAGCCGTCACAACCCATTGCATTTCCTCACGCAATCCACACAGGTGTAAATGGTATTGATTGTAAATACTGCCACAGTTCTGTTACGAAGTCTAAATCGGCTGGAATTCCATCTGTAAACGTATGTATGAACTGTCACAAACAAGTGAATGGTCGTACTCCAGCACAACAAGAACAAATCGCGAAAATTTACGATGCTGCAGGATGGGATCCTAGTGGTGCTGGAAAATACATTGGTAAAGTGAAGCCTATCGTTTGGAATAAGGTTCACGTTTTGCCTGATCACGTTTACTTCAACCACTCTCAGCACGTTGTTGTTGGTGGTGTAGATTGTAAGCAGTGTCACGGTGATATGACGAAGCAAGTAGAAGCTGTGAAAGTTCAACCGGTTTCTGAATTGAACAAAATTGAAGGAAATATTCCGCTTACTAAGCCAACCATGACAATGGGATGGTGTATTGAATGTCACGCTGCGAAAGAAATTTCTACGGGAGCATTGGATTCAAAGAAAAGTGGATACTATGATGAAATCCACAGAAGATTGCTGCAAAACAAAAAAGCGAAAGCGCTTTATGGGCAGTATTTGGAGGATGGAATTGTATCCGTAAGTGAACTTGGTGGTTGGGAATGTGCTAAATGCCACTATTAATTAACGAATCGAAGTAGTCGAAAATCATATGGGAATGACAAGAAAATATTGGAAAGGTCTTGAAGAGTTGAAAGAGACCCCCGAGTTCCTTAAGTCGAAAGAACAAGAGTTTCCTTCACAAATGTCAGTGGAAGAGTTTTTGTCGGATGAAAATCTGAAAGAGACTTCTACTGCGCGTCGCGACTTTCTTAAGTTTTTAGGCTTTAGCGTAGCAGCTGCAACTGTTGCAGCATGTGAAGCACCTGTTACGAAGGTGATTCCTTACGTAAACAAGCCAGAAGATGTGACACCTGGTATGCCTACATTGTATGCATCCACGTATTATGATGGACAGTCATACGCAAGTATAATTGTGAAGACTCGTGAAGGTCGTCCAATCTACATCAAAGGAAACAAAGATTTTGGAATTACAAACGGTGGAACAAATGCCCAAATCATTGCATCTGTTCTTGGTTTGTATGACAGTGCTCGTCTTCAAGGGCCAACATACAAAGGGTCTGAAACAACTTGGAAACAATTGGATTCGGCGGTTATGGCTGGATTGAAGTCAGCTAAAAAAGTGACTATCGTAACCAATACAATTATTAGCCCTTCCTTTAAAGCAGCGGTTGATCAATTGGCATTGGCGATTGGAGCAACTCCTGAAAACGGAAAATTGAATCACATTCAATACGATGCAGTATCATACGCTGGCATGCGTTTGGCGAACAAAGAAAACTTTGGCGCTGACATCATCCCTTCATATGATTTCTCGAAAGCAAAAACAATTGTAAGTGTTGGTGCTGATTTCTTGTCTTCATGGTTGATGCCAACAGCGTTCGCTACGCAATATGGAAAGCGCAGAAATCCAGATGTAAAATCGAAAGGTGATTTTATGTCTAAGCATTTCCAATTCGAGTCGGTTATGTCAGTGACTGGATCAAACGCGGATTATCGTGGGATGATCAAGCCTTCTGAACAAGCGAACGTATTGTCTTACATCTTGAAAGCGTTTAATGTAAATACCGGCATATCAACAACCTTGTCTGCAGATGCAGCGAAAGTTGCTGATGCTGCGGTGAAAGCATTGAAGGCTTCAAAAGGAGAGTCAATCGTAGTTGCAGGATCGAACAATAAGTCGGTTCAAATGCTAGCGAATAAATTGAATAGCGTTTTAGAGAATTACGGGAAAACAATAGACCTGAATGAGTGTATTAACTTGTTCAAATCGGAAGATGCCAAAATGAGCACATTCGTAAAGGAAGTGTTAGGTGGTAAAGCATCTGATGCAGTTCTTTTCTTGGGTGTTAACCCGGTGTACACGCTAGCAAATGGTAAAGCATTTGGCGAAGCATTGAAAAAAGTGAAACTATCTGTTTCCTTTGCTTCACATGAAGATGAAACTGCAGTAAACTGTAGCTATATTGCACCTGACCATCATGCATTGGAGTCTTGGGCGGATTATAACCCAACGACGTCGCATTTTGCTGTTGCACAGCCAACGATACGTCCGTTGTTTAATACAGCTTCTGCGCTAGAATCAGTATTGGTTTGGGCGGGTAAAGCATCTCGTTCTGGAAAAGACTCGAAAGTAGCCCACGAATTTATTCGAACAACTTGGGAAACTTCTCCTGCTTTAGCAACCGCTCCAGGTATTGCTGATAAAACGAACTTCTGGAGCTTGACAGTGCATAATAGCTGTTTAAATGTTCCTCAAGTTGCTATTGTTGCACCATTGGTGTTTAAAGACGCTAAAATTGGAGCAGTCCCATCTGCATCTGGTTTAGAAGTAGTGTTGTACCAAAAGGCGGGTATCGGTATTGGTGCCCAAGCGAACAACCCTTGGTTGCAAGAGTTGCCAGATCCAATGACGAAAGTGACCTGGGATAACTACATCACCATGAATCCATCTGAAATGGAGAAAGGTGGTTATGTGACTACATACGATCAAGAACACGGACTAGACCTTGCTACAGTTACTGTTGGAGGTGCATCCGTTACATTGCCAGTTTATCCACTTCCAGGTCAAGCACTTGGTACTGTAGGTATCGCTCTTGGATACGGACGCGGTGAGAACGGTGAAGCGATCGGTAAAGCAGCATTCCAAACAAAAGAATATGGAGGTCATGCAGCATCTGAGAATGGTAAATTGATTCCAATCGGTGCCAATGTATTCCGTTTCGTTCAAAACGAAAATGGAACAATGGCTTATGAAGTTTCTGGTTCAATCAAGAAAACAGAAGGTACGTACAGTATTGCAGCGACGCAAATTCACCACACGGTGATGGGTCGTCATTCAATTGTTCGTGAAACAACATTGGATACGTTCTTAAATAAGGATAAAGAGGCATACAATCCTGCGCACATGCTTCAAAAGCTTGACAAGGATGGAAACCACGTAGAACGTCCTGTAAGCGAGTTTGACCTTTGGGATGCTCACCCAGTTGAGAAAATTGGACACCGTTGGGGTATGACCATCGACCTTTCATCATGTATTGGTTGTGGTTCATGTTTGATCGCTTGTCAATCTGAGAATAACGTTCCAGTTGTAGGTAAAGACGAAGTAAGAAGAGGTCGTGAAATGCACTGGTTGCGAATCGACCGTTACTTTGCTTCCGAAGAAGAGGCAGCTGTAGGAACACGCAAGGATGCAGAGACTTTCAGCTACGATGAAGCAGAGCTTGCTGCATTGAACCCGAAAGTAGTTCACATGCCAATGTTGTGTCACCATTGTAACCACGCTCCTTGTGAGACAGTTTGTCCAGTGGCAGCAACAACACATAGCAATGAAGGTTTGAACCAAATGGCATACAACCGTTGTATCGGTACACGTTACTGTGCGAACAACTGTCCGTACAAAGTGCGTCGCTTTAACTGGTTCAACTATCCATCATACAAGAAATTTACAGAAGTAAATCCTGCACAGGATGACTTAGGTAGAATGGTATTGAATCCAGATGTAACTGTTCGTACACGCGGTGTAATGGAGAAATGTTCATTCTGTGTTCAACGTATTCAAGCAGGTAAGCTTGTAGCGAAGAAAGAATCTCGTCCAGTGGTGGATGGTGACTTCGCCTCAGCATGTGTGGATGCATGTCCTACAAACGCAATCATTGTTGGAGACTGGAATGACTTGAAATCAATGGTGCGCTCAAGCGCTGATGACAAGCGTTCTTACCAAGCACTTGAGGAAGTAGGCGTTCGTCCGAATATCTGGTACAAAGTGAAAGTTCGCAACGAAAAAAATGATGTATTGGATGCACTGCAAGTGGCTGAAGGACATCACGCGGCGAAAGGTCACGGGAATAACAAGAAACATCATTAATTGATTAAAATCGATTGTAATGCATAAGGAAGCAGCAATTAGAGAGCCCCTCATCTTAGGTCACAAGACCTACCACGATGTAACGGAGGATGTATGTAAACCTATTGAGGACAAAGCGCCACGCATGTGGTACATCCTTTTCGGTATTGCATTGATCATCGGATTGTATGGAGTGGGAAGTATTCTATATCTTTTGGGTACCGGTATCGGTGTTTGGGGATTGAACAAAACCATTGGATGGGCGTGGGATATCACGAACTTCGTTTGGTGGGTAGGTATCGGTCACGCCGGAACCTTGATTTCTGCCGTACTATTATTGTTCCGTCAGAAATGGAGAATGGCGATTAACCGTTCCGCTGAGGCGATGACCATCTTCGCCGTATTTATGGCTGGATTGTTCCCATTGATTCACATGGGTCGTCTTTGGGTAGGTTACTGGACATTGCCTTTACCGAACCAATTTGGTTCGTTGTGGGTAAACTTCAACTCACCGCTTCTTTGGGACGTATTCGCGATTTCTACGTATCTTTCTGTATCATTAGTTTTCTGGTACATAGGTTTGATTCCTGATTTCGCAACTATTCGTGACCGTGCGAAGAAACCTTTGTCTAAGAAAATGTATTCGATCTTGGCCTTTGGATGGTCAGGACGTGCAAAACACTGGAACCGTTTCGAATTGGTTTCTTTAGTGTTGGCAGGTCTCGCTACTCCGCTTGTATTCTCGGTGCACTCGATTGTATCTTTCGACTTTGCCACATCTGTTATTCCTGGATGGCATACCACAATCTTCCCTCCATATTTCGTGGCAGGTGCGGTATTCTCCGGATTTGCGATGGTGCAAACACTATTGTTGGTGATGCGCAAAGCAATGGGTCTTGAGGCGTATATCCACACAAAACACGTGGAATACATGAACATCGTCATCATGGTTACAGGATCAATCGTTGGGGTTGCCTATTTAACAGAGTTGTTCGTTTCTTGGTACTCAGGAGTAGAATACGAATCCTATGCCTTCATTAACCGTTTCTCTGGTCCTTACTGGTGGGCATATTGGTCAATGATGACATGTAACGTAATTTCTCCACAGTTGATGTGGTTCCGTCCTTTGAGAAGAAGCTTGTTGTTTACATTCATCATTTCGATTGTAGTAAATATTGGTATGTGGTTCGAGCGTTACGTAATTATCGTGACTTCATTGCACCGTGATTACCTTCCATCTGCATGGAGTATGCACTACCCAAGCCACATCGATATCGCCATTTATGTCGGTACAATCGGGTTGTTCTTCACCTTCTTCTTGTTGTTTGCACGTTACTTCCCAGTACTTGCATTGAACGAAATCAAAACAATCTTGAAATCATCTGGTGAATCTTACAAGAACGCACCAGATCATTCACATGACAATCACTCAAACCATTAATGATAGAAACATGGCAGAGACAGTAATATATGCAATGTACGACGACGACGATGTGCTCAAAGATGGCGCAAAGAAGTTGGTTGCTAAAGGAGTAAAAATTGCGGAGGTGTTTTCACCGTTCCCGATTCACGGAATTGATCCAATCATTGGAGTGAAAAATACACGTTTGGGTATTATGGCCTTCATCTATGGGATTACAGGTACAATGTTGGCAACGTATGGAATGCGTTTCTTCATGGTGGAGGATTGGCCAATGAACATTGGTGGTAAACCAAACTTCACGTATTTAGACAACATTCTAGCATTTATTCCAATTACGTTTGAGTTTACCGTATTGTGTGCCGCACACGGAATGGCTATTACGTATTTGTTGAGAAACAAAACGTTGCCAGGAATGCCAGCTCAAAATCCAGATCCACGTACGACGGACGACAAGTTTGTGATGGAGATTCGCTTATCAGAAAACTCTAATTTCTCAGCAGAGCAATTGGAAGGAATGATTCGTGAAACAGGAATGATCGAATTGGATCAAAAGGAAATTAAATAATTGCCAGGTATTGTAAGATACTGCGTCTGACACAAAAAATATATTAGACAGATGAAAATTAACTTCAAGGCATTAGCAGGTTTGACAATGATTGCAGCGACAGGATTTATTCTTGGATCGTGTACATCAAACCCAGACAGCTCCGGATTGGAATATATGCCAGATATGTACCGTTCACCAGCGATAGAAGCGTATGTCGATTATGGTGAAGTGCGCGGAAAAGAGCACATGAACATGAAGATGACCTTGTCAGCAATGACTCCGCCCGCAGGAACAGTTCCTTATTATGGAACAGATTCAGCAACGGTATACTTGATGTTGCCGTACTTCCGCAAAGCGAATATCGCCTTCCGTGAAACACACGGTATGTATGGAGCTGATTTAACAAGTGCTGATGAATACACGCTTGCAGCGGCTGACATGAATCCGTACAAATTAACTGCAACGAATACTGAAGATGTCTTCAAGATGGGTAAAGAATTGTACACAGCAATGTGTCAGCACTGTCACGGTGAAAAAGGGGATGGTAACGGACCAATGGTATTAAGTGGAGCCTATGCAGGTGTACCGAACTACATGGATCGTGCTGCTTTGTCTGATGGACAGATGTTCTACTCCATTTATTACGGAAAAGGAGCAATGGGGTCGCATGCTTCTCAGTTGAACAAAAAAGAAATTTGGACTTTGGTTCACTATGTAAATAGATTCCAAGATCCAAATTATGGTAAGTTCGATGCAAATGGATTGGCAATGGCCGCTCCGACTGCAGCAGATACAACAGCAGCAGCAAAGAAATAATAATCTGAATGACTACGAACATGGAATTCACAATTACGAATAAAGCAAAAACAGTAACACTAGCATTGATTGTTGTGGGTGTATTGTTTACAGCAATCGGTGTATTTACCGGTATGAGCGACCATCATTTTGCAACGCGTTTGTTAGCAAATGGGTTAATAAACAGTTTCTTCTTCTTTGCGATCGGTCTTGGAGCATTGTTCTTCCTTGCGCTGCAGTATGCCACAGAAACAGGATGGTATGCATCTGTAAAACGTGTGATTGAGGCAGTAGCTGGTTTCCTTCCGTATGGAATGATATTGATGCTTGTAACTTTGTTAACGATTACATTCATGCACGGTGCACACATCTATACTTGGATGGATCCTGAAATGTACACGAAAGGTAGCCACCATTACGATGCAATTATCGCCGGGAAACGTCCATTCTTGAATGAAATTTTCTTCTGGGTAAGAACGTTGGTTTACATGGCCATCTACTATATCTTCTGGATGGGCTTTAGAAAGCGTTCATTGTTGGAAGATTCAGTAGGTGGAACAGATCTTCACTTCAAAAACTACAAAAAGGGAGCAACATTCTTGGTGTTCTTCGCGGTATTCAGTTCAACATCTTCTTGGGATTGGTTGATGTCTATCGATGTGCATTGGTTCTCTACTTTGTTTGGATGGTACACATTCGCTGGTATGTGGTGTTCAACAATGGTTGTGCTCGTATTGACTACACTTTATTTGAAGAAATTGGGGTACTTACCAAATGTAAACGATAGCCACATCCATGACCTTGGAAAATGGACGTTTGCGACTTCTTTCTTGTGGTCTTACCTTTGGTTCTCTCAATTCATGTTGATTTGGTATGCAAACATTGGTGAAGAGGTAGCTTACTACATCATGCGTATAGAGAACTTTAAAGTACTTTACTTCTCAATGTTCTTGATCAACTTCGCATTCCCAATGTTGATCTTGATGTCAAGAGACGCAAAGAGAAACGCTGGAATCTTGACGTTGGTTGGATTGGTAATTCTTTCAGGACACTGGTTGGATGTGTACATCATGGTTTCTGCAGGAACACTAGGTGCAAATGCGCAATTCGGATTCTTGGAGTTGGGAATGGGACTCGCAGTGTTAGGTTTCTTCATGAGAATAATTTTAATAAACCTTACAAAAGCACCACTTACACCTGCGAATCACCCATTCTTGGATGAAAGTGTTCACCACGAAATATAATTTGAAATTTATTTTATCACAGATAATTGACTAAAGATGTTAAGTAAATTAATCGCACTTCTCGTAATCGTTCTCGGTGTTGTAGCTATCGCTCAATTGGTTCGTGTGTACGAATTGTCATCAAAGCTTCGTAAGCGTGGCGAACACGAAATCACGGATCGTGACAATAACTTGAACGGACGAATGATGTTCATGTTTGTTATTGCGTTGTATGCATTTTTCTTATGGTTGGTCGTTCGCTATGGATGGACAGGAAGGGGAGAAGCTGCATCGACAATTGGTCGTGAGACTGATTGGTTGTTGAATGTGAATTTTGTGATCATTATCGCAGTTTTCCTTTTAACAAATACGCTGTTGTTCTACTTCTCTTACCGATATGTGCGCAAGGAAGGGGTAAAGGCATTTTATTACCCGCACAACAACAAATTGGAAATGCTATGGACGGTTGTTCCTGCTTGTGTACTTGCGGTGATTATCATCCTTGGTTTGAAAAAGTGGAACGATGCAACGTCTGCGGCTTCTGATGATGCCATACGAGTTGAATTGTATTCGAAGCAATTTGATTGGACAGCACGTTACTCAGGGTATGACAATATGCTCGGACGATTTGATTACAAATTGACCACAGACAAAAATGAATTGGGCCTCATGACTACAGCAACAATCGATAGTGCGATTTTTGCAATGGAGCATGGTGTTACAGGAATTGATTCTCTTGAAGCGAAATTAAACAATCGCAAAATCATGTTGGTTCCTGAAGAGCGTGAGAAAATGGAAACCGATCTTTCTCGCAAGCAACGCTTGATTCGCTTGTTGTATCAAATGCAAGCACACCACGATAAGAAAATGGATCGTGCCGCTCAGGATGATATCATTCAAAAGGATACATTGTACCTATGTGCAAACAAGGAGTATGAATTTAATTTCCGAGCGAAGGATGTAATTCACTCTGCCTACTTCCCGCACTTCCGAGCACAAATTAATACGGTGCCTGGAATGACAACACGTTTTAAATTTACGCCAGACATCACAACAAAAGAAATGCGCGTGAAAAAGAACGATGCAAAGTTCAACTACGTGTTGATGTGTAACAAAATTTGCGGTGGTGCACACTACAAAATGAAAATGATTGTTGTGGTATTGTCTGAAAAGGAATACAACAAATGGATGAAAGGAGCTCAAGCGAAAACATTCAAAACAATTTTCTCACCTGCACCATCAGCTCCAGCAGCACCAGTAGCAGGAGCAGATACACTTGCTGTTGCTGTGGACACAGTAGCAATGCCAGCACCAGTTAAAAAATAAGATTTACAACTCTTTAAATAAAGTCAAATGTCAGCAATAGCGCACGAAGAACACGGACATCACGAAGCACATGGACATCACGACCATGAGCACCATGAAGAACATTTCGTTTCGAAGTACATCTTCAGTCATGACCACAAAATGATCGGGAAGCAATTCTTGATTACTGCGGTATTCATGGGAGTTGTCGCCATGTTACTTTCAATCCTTTTTAGAATCCAGTTAGCTTGGCCAGGAGAAAGTTCTGATTTCTTATCGTTCTTCTTGGGAGAAACTTGGGCGCCAAACGGGGTATTGAAAGAAGATATGTATCTTGGATTGGTAACAATTCACGGAACAATCATGGTATTCTTCCTTTTGACAGGTGGATTATCAGGTACATTCTCAAACCTACTCATTCCGTTGCAAGTGGGTGCACGTGATATGGCGTCTGGTTTCTTGAACATGCTTTCCTTCTGGTTCTTCTTGATCTCTTCAGTGTTAATGTTCGTTTCATTGTTCGTTGAAAACAAGCGGTTTCCGGATCTGGATTGGGTATGACACTTTGGTTGTTCTCTATGGTCATCTTCATTGCGGGATCATTGATTGGATCATTGAACTATATCGTTACTGTTTTGAACTTGCGTACGGCAGGTATGACGATGACTCGTTTGCCTTTGACTGTATGGGCGTTCTTCGTAACAGCAGTTCTAGGTGTACTATCTTTCCCAGTACTACTTTCAGCGGCCTTGCTGCTTGTCATGGACCGTTTGGCTGGAACTAGCTTCTACCTATCTGATATCATCGTCGGTGGTGAGATGTTAACAAACCATGGAGGTTCACCTTTGTTGTTCCAGCACTTGTTCTGGTTCCTTGGCCACCCTGAGGTGTACATCGTACTTCTACCAGCGCTGGGTCTTTCTTCTGAAATTATTTCTACAAACTCACGCAAGCCAATCTTCGGATACCGTGCGATGATTGGTTCAATCTTAGCAATTGGTTTCTTATCCTTCATCGTTTGGGGTCACCACATGTTCGTGACGGGTATGAACCCATTCTTGGGTAGTGTATTCGTATTTACAACCTTATTGATTGCGATTCCTTCAGCGGTAAAAGTATTTAACTACTTGACAACGTTATGGAGAGGATCATTGGTACTCACTCCAGCGATGTTGTTTGCGATTGGATTGGTTTCTACGTTCATCACAGGTGGTGTAACAGGGATCATCCTTGCGGATTCTGCGTTGGATATCGCAGTACACGATACATACTTCGTAGTTGCCCACTTCCACATTGTAATGGGTATGTCAGCAGTATTTGGAATGTTCGCAGGGGTTTACCATTGGTTCCCTAAGATGTATGGCCGAATGATGAATACACGTTTGGGTTATGCACACTTCTGGATAACAATCATCGGGGCTTATGGCGTATTCTTCCCTATGCACTTCGTTGGATTGGCAGGAGCACCACGTCGTTACTACGATTATTCAGTGTACGGCGAATTTGACCAAGGATCTTTGGACATGATGATGGATCTTAACGTAATCATTACTGTATTTGCGATTTTTGCAGCGCTTGGTCAACTCTTGTTCTTGTTCAACTTCTTCTACAGTATCTATCGTGGACCTAAGGCCCCTCAAAACCCTTGGAACTCTACTACACTTGAATGGACAACACCAGTTGAGCACATGCACGGTAACTGGCCAGGAGAATTGCCAACAGTGCACCGTTGGCCTTATGATTACTCTAAGCCTGGAGCAGACACGGATTTCATTCCGCAAAACGTTCCTTTGGCTGAAGGTGAAGAAGAACATTAGTCAAACTTGATAATACTTACAAAGCCTTCCGTTAATTAACGGGGGGCTTTTGTATTTTTGTAAAAAACGAATCCATTGGAAGAAGAGGAATCATTTGATTATCGTCAGGAAGTTCAAAACGGAGGTGAACAGGAATATGATAAGGTGCTTCGTCCGAAGAAACTTTCAGATTTTGCTGGTCAACCGTCTGTGGTAGAAAATCTTGAGATTTTTGTGAAGGCGGCCACCTTGCGTGGTGAACCCTTGGATCACGTATTGCTGCACGGACCTCCTGGACTTGGGAAAACTACCTTGGCGAACATCATCGCGAATGAATTGAATGTCGGTTTCAAAGTGACAAGCGGTCCAGTGTTGGATAAACCTGGCGATTTGGCTGGATTACTCACGAACCTTAGTGAAGGGGATGTGCTTTTCATCGATGAAATTCATCGACTCAGTCCTGTCGTAGAAGAATATCTCTATTCAGCCATGGAGGATTATGTCATCGATATACTTATTGACAGCGGTCCAAATGCACGGAGTATTCAGATTACCTTAAATCCGTTCACGCTTATTGGTGCAACAACGCGTTCTGGATTGTTGACATCACCTTTGCGCGCGCGTTTTGGAATCAATTCACGATTGGAGTATTACGACGCAAAAACCTTAACAAGTATCGTTGAACGCTCATCAGGATTGCTAAACATTCCGATTGATGAAGCGGCTGCCTTTAAAATTGCATCGCGTAGCCGAGGAACACCCCGTATTGCGAATGCATTGCTACGTAGAGTGCGTGATTTCGCTCAAATCAAAGGAACAGGTGTTATTGATGAAGAAATCACCGAAGTGGCTTTAAAAGCACTCAATGTGGATGAGAATGGCCTTGATGAGATGGATATCCGCATTCTAAAGGCTATCATTGACAAGTTTAGCGGTGGACCTGTTGGATTGACAACGATTGCCACGGCGATTGGTGAAAATGCAGGTACCCTCGAGGAGGTGTATGAACCGTTCTTGATCCAAGAAGGATTTCTCATGCGCACACCACGTGGAAGAAAGGTGACTGAAAAAGCATTGCGCCACTTTGGTAAAAGCCTAGGTTGGTCCCAAGGTGGACTTTTCTAATGTGAATTGATGTCACAAGCAGAAAAATATACTGCACTCATAAAGCAAAAGTCGCAAGAACAGGGATTCTTGTATTGTGGGATTTCCAAAGCTGATTTTTTAAATGATGAAGCTCCCAAGTTGGAAGAATGGCTCCGATTGGGTTACCATGGAACGATGTCGTACATGGAGAGAAACTTCGATAAACGACTCGATCCCCGTTTATTGGTGCATGGTGCTAGGTCTATTGTTACGCTGATTTACAATTATTTCCCTACTGAAAAGCCTGCGAATGATGCTGCACCGAAAATTTCGAAATATGCCTATGGCGAAGATTACCATGTCGTTATTAAGGATAAACTCTTTGAATTAATGGAGTTCATTCAGCATGAAATAGGCGAGGTAAGTGGAAGAGTATTTGTCGATTCTGCTCCCGTAATGGATAAGGCATGGGCGAAACGCTCGGGTGCTGGGTGGATTGGGAAGCATACAAATCTTGTGCGTCCAGGCGTTGGATCTTTCTTTTTTATCGCAGAGCTAATTATTGATCTAGAGCTCATTCCCGATGGACCAATTAAAGATTATTGCGGAACCTGTACACGCTGCATCGATGCATGTCCGACGGAGGCTATTGTCGCCCCATATCAGTTGGATGGTTCAAAGTGCATTTCTTACCTCACAATCGAACTGAAAGATGCGGTAATTGATCGAGGATTCAAAGGTCAAATGGACAACTGGATGTTTGGCTGTGATGTTTGTCAGGACGTTTGTCCATGGAATCGTTTTTCCACGCCTCACAGTGAACCACGGTTTTCACCAATAGAGGGTCTATTGGAGATGACATCCGAGGATTGGACAAATCTTTCTCAAGAAGTCTTTACGCGTTATTTCAAAAAAAGTGCTGTTTCGCGCAGCAAGTTTGAAGGATTGCAACGGAATATGGATCCTTATGTTGGGGCATGGACAAAGGAACAGGCAGCACATTTGTTGCGTCGTACAACCTTCGGACCTACATTTCAGCAGATCACAAATGCTGTATCATTGGGAATGAATGCAACAGTCACGAACCTGCTGCAAATTCCGGTAACAAGCCTACCGTTAAGCTACGATCCAAATGAGACCATCTCAGCTTCTGGAACTACATGGGTGAATAGTGTATATCCCGCAGATGCCACCAGTGCTCAACAACATGAGACAGCCAGAATCAAGTCATTAGGTGCTTGGTTGATGAAACGAATCAACACCGAAAACACTACGGTGGCGGAGAAAATGTGCTTGTTTTGGCAAAATCACTTTGCAGCAACATTGGCCCAGGATGCCCGCGCAAGTTATAAGTACCACAACCTCATTCGCACCCATGCGCTCGGTAATTTCAAGCAATTCGTGAAGGACATGACGATTGACCCAACGATGCTTTTATTCTTAAATGGCGCAACGAATACCTTATACAGCCCAAATGAAAACTATGCCCGAGAAATTCTCGAGTTATTTACCATTGGCAAAGGTCCACAAATTGGACCGGGTGACTATACCAATTATACAGAAGAAGATGTTGCTGCAGGTGCTAAAGTATTCACAGGATACATCGTTGAAGGACTCAGAAGCACAACACAGACATCGGTTTTTTCTACCTACTATGACTTGCTACACGATCAGAGTACGAAACAGCTGTCAGTACATTTTGGAAATCAAACCATCGCTGCCAATGGCGCCAATGAATATGCGGATTACATCGATGTGATTTTCCAGCAAGCTCAAGTGGCGAATTACATCTGCACAAAATTGTACCGATATTTCGTCAATTATGATTTAACCACAGATGTGCAGACGAATGTCATTCCAGTGATGGCACAAACCATGATAGAAAACAACTACAATGTGCTCCCTGTGATGCAACAGTTGCTCACAAGTCAGCATTTTTATGATATGGCTTTCCGAGGAGCAATTATTCGAAATCCTCTAGAAACAGTGTTTGGCATGTTCAACCCAACGACTGCTGCACCAAATTATACCCTCGCGACCAATTCAGACATGTATTTGGCTTTGTACTATTATGCACAAACTATGGGTCAGGCTTATGGAACGCCACCTAGTGTCGCAGGATGGATTGCCTACTACCAAGCTCCAGCTTTCTCAAAGTTGTGGGTGAATTCTACGACCATAAAAAGCCGTTTCGACTTAGCCAATTACATTACATTGTTTACAGGAGTTCCGGTGAATGGTTCGAATTTTAAAGTAAATGCATTGGCATTGGTGAATGGACTTTCGGTGCCGAACAATGCGGTTGCTGTCATTGATGATTTGAGTACAGTGTTCTTTCCTAAGGCCATCTCAGCAACTCAGAAATTGACCTTGAAGTTTATTTTGACAGGTGGTCTTCCTGATTTTGAATGGACAATAGATTACGATGCATATGCAGCGGACCCAACAAATACAGCTGTTTCTAATCCGATTAAGAGTAAAGTTGAACAGGTGTTGTCTAGAATTTTTCAGATGCCAGAATTCCAAACCATTTAATTGTCATCAGTATGAAAAGAAGGAATTTTTTAAGGAACATGACCATGGCGTCCGTTGCGGCACCATTTGCATTGAATGGTATGAATTATCAAGGCATTGCGAAGAAGTTGTTCAATTTCTCGAAGTCGGCCGAGGATCGCGTGTTGGTGATTGTTCGTTTGAATGGAGGGAACGATGGGTTAAACACAGTAATACCGCTTGACCAATATGAGAATTTGCTCCTTCAGCGCCCCAATGTGATTATTCCGCAACCGAATATCATTCAAGTCACACAAGATATCGGGTTTCATCCTGTTATGACAGGAATGAATACGATGTTCAATGAAGGAACCCTGACAATTATTCAGAATGTTGGTTATCCAGAACAGAACCGCTCACATTTTCGATCGATGGATATTTGGTCCACTGGGATGTTGGATGTAGCGGAAACGCGGGGTTGGCTTGGACGTTATTTCGATGGTGTTTATCCCAATTATCCAGATGGCTATCCGAATGCGACAAACCCAGATCCATTTGCCATTAGTATGGGCTTCGAAGTGTCAACGACATGTCAGGGGTTGATGGCCAACTTTTCACATGCCGTAAATGATCCGTTTGCCGCAGTGAATTTGGTGAATACAGGAACAGTGAACGATGGTACCTATTACGGGTCGCACATGGAATACCTTTCTATATTGATCAACCAAACGAATCAATATGCCGATACAATTAATGCTGCGGCGAATGCAGGTTCATCTTTGTCTACACAATATGACGTCAATAATCCCTTAGCGATGCAGCTGCGCAATGTCGCAAAAATGATTTCGGGTGGATTGAAAACGAAGGTGTACATCCTCAATGTGGATGGTTTTGATACCCACGATTCTCAAGTTTCCTCCACCAATCCAATTACAGGAACCCATGCGGATTTATTGAAAAAACTTTCTGATGCGGTGAGTGCCTTCCAAAATGACCTTGGTCTGTTGGGGATTGCCAATCGTGTTGCTGGATTTACCTTCTCTGAGTTTGGACGTCAGATAGCGTCAAACGCAAGTTTTGGAACCGACCACGGCGATGCGGCACCAATGTTCCTCTTTGGGACGTGCATCAATTCAGGCATCATCGGACCGAATCCTGTGATCTCCAATGCTGTAAATGCGCAAGATGCCGTACCGATGCAAATTGACTTTCGAGATATTTATGCGTCCATCTTAAAAGATTGGTTTGAAGTGCCAGAATCAGAAATTCAACCACTTTTCGAGCAAACAATCACCTATTATCAAGTGTTGGGCGCATGTAATGTTGGATTGGATGAATTGGTGGATGAACGAGATAAAGGCATTGTCTATCCAAATCCTGCATTGAATAACGCAACACTGCGCTTTAAAAGTCAAAGTGAATGGGTGAGAATCGAACTTTCAGACATGAATGGTCGACCGATCAAACAGATTTACGACAGTAATCTCGCTCAAG
>JAJTDQ010000112.1 GCA_021300505.1 Cryomorphaceae bacterium | reverse complement strand
TGATTTCAATGATTCGATTGGCTACCGTATTCACCAATTCATGGTCATGAGAAGTGAACAGGATCGAACCTTGGTATTCTTTCATACCGTTATTGAGTGCGGTAATCGATTCCAAGTCAAGGTGGTTTGTCGGTTCATCCATCAACAATAGATTCCCTTTCGCCAACATCATTTTAGAAAGCATACAGCGCACTTTTTCTCCTCCTGAAAGGACATTCGCCGTTTTCATCGCCTCTTCACCTGTGAAAAGCATACGTCCAAGGAAGGTGCGCAAGTACACCTCTTCCCGTTCTTCGTCAGTTTGTGCGTATTGACGCAACCAATCAATCAGTGGAAGCTTGTCTGTGAAGTATTCGTGGTTGTCGTTTGGCAAATAAGCCGTTGTAATCGTTGTTCCGCACGTAAATTCACCAGCATCTGCTTTCATTCTACCGTTCAAAATTTCGAACATCGCGGTAAGTGCAACTGAGTTTCTTGAAATGAAAGCGATTTTGTCTCCTTTGTTAACAGTAATCGTTAAGTCTTTGAACAATGATTTCCCATCCACTGATTTTGCCAAACCATCGATGGAGAGAATCTGATTTCCTGCATCTCGTTCTTGGTGAAACGTGATTCCTGGATACTTACGGCTTGATGGCTGAATTTCCTCCAAATCAAGGTTATCCAACATTTTTCTTCGGCTTGTCGCTTGTTTCGATTTTGCCGCATTCGCTGAGAAACGAGAGATAAACTCCATGAGTTCCTTCTTCTTTTCCTCCGCTTTCTTGTTTTTATCTGAACGTTGACGCATCGCCAATTGTGACGATTGGTACCAAAACGAATAGTTACCTGTGAACAGGTTGATTTTGCTGTAGTCGATATCGCAAATGTGGGTACATACCGTATCCAAGAAGTGACGGTCGTGGGATACAACGATCACCGTATTTCTAAAGTCAAGGAGGAAGTCCTCTAACCAGCTGATCGTTGCTAAGTCAAGGTCATTGGTTGGCTCATCGAGTACCAAGACATCAGGGTTTCCGAACAAGGCTTGTGCAAGCAATACACGAACTTTCAAGTCATTGGACAAATCCTCCATTTTGAGGTAGTGCTTTGACTCTTCAATCCCCAAGTTGCTCAACAATGTCGCTGCATCCGTTTCAGCATTCCATCCTTCCAAGTCTGCAAATTCACCTTCAAGTTCAGCGGTACGCATTCCGTCTTCATCCGAAAAATCTGGCTTTGCATACAGCGCATCCTTTTCCACCATGATTTCAAACAAACGCTTGTGCCCCATGATTACCGTTTGAAGCACTTCGATGTCGTCGAATTCAAAGTGGTTCTGTTTCAACACGGCAAGACGTTTCCCTGGTTCTAGTTCGACACGACCCGTTGTTGGATCTTGCTCTCCTGTTAGAATCTTCAAGAATGTCGATTTCCCCGCTCCATTGGCACCAATGACACCATAGCAGTTGCCATTGACAAATTTCACATTTACCTCATCGAAAAGGACACGTTTACCAAATTGAAGAGAAAGATTATTGACTGAGATCATGATGAATTATTACTTTAATTAAATGTTATTTATAACTTGATTTTCAATTTATTGAAGCCACTTTAAATTTCGAGAATACAGAAAAACGAACAATCCTGAAATCAACAGATTGAGAATAATGATGATGCTAGGAATATCAGCAGGTGTGACAAAAAGATAGACTTGAATTACTGAAATCAAAGAGTAAGCGATATAGACGTGAAAGCCTATTTTTCTTCCCATCCACATCAAAATAGCGGCAGAAAGGCCGGTCATTAAAACCACCATTGCAACTGTTGTAGAGGCATAAAAATGTGCATTCAACCCTTCCAACATGCGCTGCAACTTCTCGAGCATTACAGCCATACTTTCCATATTCAGTTCACGCATTTGATCGATTGATTTCACCATTTCGACTTTTTGTTCCGTCATCTTCTCGGCACTCAATGGGCCTCCAAGCAGTTTCGGAAAACCAGATAGGATGTCCATACCCGTAGAAATGAACGTTAGAATGCAAAGCACCGATAGGAACTGCGGTCTTTTCGGTTGGAAAGGCGTTCCTTCATCAATGAAATCTCTATTTACTTCGTTTTGATCCATGAACTTAGTTTAACTGTTTAAAAAACTGAACACTTTGATGCATCAAAGGATGCATGTATTCATCTTGTGAAATATAGGGCACAATCGCTCTAAAATCAGCCAGAAAAGCCTCAATTGACGGGGATGATTTCAATGGCCTTCTAAATTCAATGGCCTGAGCTGCAGTGAGTAACTCAATTCCTTGCAATGACAGACAATTGTCAATGACTTTATAGAGTTTTGTTGCTGCATTCGCCCCCATGCTCACGTGATCTTCTTGACCGTTTGACGAATCAATGGAATCAATGGATGCTGGGGTGCAGAATTGCTTGTTTTGGCTTACGATAGACGCTGCGGTATATTGCACAATCATGAACCCTGAGTTCAATCCAGCATTTTCAGCCAAGAATGGAGGCAGGTTTCGTGTACCTGAAATCAATTTGTACACCCGACGTTCCGAAATTGATCCCAGTTCTGCCATCGCAATGGCCAAGAAATCCATGGTGATCGCTAGCGGTTGTCCGTGAAAATTCCCCGCAGATACAATGTCTTCCTCCTCAGGAAAAACTGTAGGGTTATCCGTAACTGCGTTTACTTCACGCTCTACAATCGTTGAGCAGTAATCAATGGCATCTTTTGAGGCGCCATGCACTTGTGGGATGCATCGGAAGGAATAGGGATCTTGAACGTGCGCTTTTGACTGCTGAATGATCTCACTTCCTTCAAAAATTAATCGAAATGCTTTCGCTGTTTGAATTTGTCCTTGTTGATTGCGAATTGTATTCACATTCTTTTGAAACGGTTCTGGACGTCCATCATAGGCCTCCAAAGAAAGACCTGCGACCGTTATCCAGTTGTTCCAGAGCTGATGTGCTTTACCCACGGAATACGAAGCGTAAGCGCTCATAAACTGAGTTCCATTCAACAAAGCCAATCCTTCTTTCGATCTCAATTCAATGGCTTCAACACCAATGGCTTTCAACACATCGACTGAAGGGTGCTTTTTCCCTTGAAACCACACCTCACCTTCTCCAATTAAAGGAAGAGAAAGATGCGCCAAAGGAGCTAAATCACCTGAGGCACCCAGGCTTCCTTGTTGGTATACAACAGGTAGTATATTTTGGTTGAAAAATGTGATTAAACGTTCTACGGTGACCAATTGAACACCTGAATTCCCGTGGGAAAGTCCAAGTATCTTAAGTAACAACATGCGTTTTACCAAATCTTGTGGCACTTCATCCCCCATCCCGCAGGCATGAGAAATGACCAGGTTTCGTTGCAACTGCCCAAGCGAATCACTGTCCACGTTAGTATTGCACAAAGAACCAAAACCTGTATTTACACCATAAACAATTCTATCACTTTCACCAATCGTTACATCGAGATATTCTCGACATCGTACAATCGCTTCACGCGCGTCAGCACCCAAGACCAACTCAGTGTGTTGAGCCAAAATCTCTTCAATTTCTTGAAGTGAAATCCATTGATTGTTAAGTGTATACTGTTGCATGCGACTAGGGTATCATGATGTCAATAAGTTCTTGCTCAGTAACATGTTTTTGCTTTCCGCTCTGCATGTCCTTCAAAAGAATCGTTCCCATTTTAAGTTCTTCCTCACCAATCATCGCTACAAACCTTGCTTTGCGGTCATTGGCATATTTCATCTGTTTTTGCAATTTCGCTTGACTAGGATACAACTCGCAGTCAAGGCCTTTTTGACGAAGTGCATGGACGACTTTCATACAATAGTGTTCCTCTTGCACACCAAAATTGGTAAAGAGTAAAGAAATCGATTGATCGGTATCTTCTGGGAATAAGTTGAGCTCGGTGAGTACATCGTAAATACGGTCAGCACCGAACGATACGCCTACACCAGAAAGTCCTTTCATTCCAAATAATCCTGTAAGGTCGTCATAACGTCCACCACCACAGATACTTCCCATCTTCACATCGTGTACATTCACTTCGAAGATTGCACCAGTGTAGTAGTTCAATCCACGAGCTAAGGTCACATCAAATTCAACGATTCCCTTGCGCAAACCGAGAATTTCCAGTTGTTGTAGAACATAGTCCAATTCTTCCAAGCCTTTCAATCCAATTTCACTTTCCGCAAGAAAGGTGCGCATGAGCCCAAGTTTTTGTTCATTTGAGCCTGTAAACGCAAACAAAGGACGAATTCGTTCGATTGCAGCATCTGAAACACCTTTCGTTGACAACTCATTCAACACGCCTTCTTGACCGATTTTATCCAATTTATCAATCGCAACAGTGATATCAATCAATTTATCAGACTCACCGCTTACCTCTGCAATTCCAGTCAGAATCTTTCGGTTATTGAGTCGAATGGTGAATCCTGGCAGTTTTAAGTCGGACAGTACGCTATCGAATAGCAGCACAAAATCTACTTCGTAAAGCAATGAATCGCTTCCTACGACATCTGCATCGCATTGGTAAAATTCCTGATAACGACCATGTTGAGGTCGATCAGCACGCCAAACGGGTTGTATTTGATAGCGTTTAAACGGAAATGAAAGTTCATTTTGATGTTGAACAACAAATCGCGCAAAGGGCACGGTAAGATCGTAGCGCAATGCTTTTTCTGACAATGACGACGCAAACTTCGGCAAGTTATCCGATGCTAAAGCTTCCAGATCGGCCTTTCTGACCTTTTCACCAGAATTTAGAATCCGGAAAATCAAACGATCTCCTTCTTCTCCATATTTCCCCATGAGGGTAGATGACAATTCAAAGGAAGGTGTTTCGATTGGTGCGAAACCATAAGACTTGAACGAACGCTTGATGGTATCAAAAATATACGTTCTTCGCGCAACATCTGCTGGCAGAAAATCGCGAGTTCCTTTTGGTATGGATGGTTTTTGAGACATGTGCGCCACTTTGGTGCGCAAAGATAAAGAATAATCAGCAGTTTAGAGGTATTTCCCCTTGCTGATCCGCATGTTTTTCAGCACTTTCAGACACTTATTTTTCCCAACCAACGCAAGACATTGTCATGCCAAATCACCTCCGATTCTTCTTGTGTTAAAATCCCTGATTCAACAGCAAAATCAATCACACGTCCTGGGTAAGACCTCGCCACTCCTTCCATTTCACCAAGTGGATAGGGATCATCCAGTCCAGCGACAATTTGCGAAGCACCAGCGCGCGTCTTGATCAACTCCAGCGTATGGGAGTCGTGCACCAATGAATCGAAGAAGAGATTTGGATGTCCGAGAGCTTCTCGAGGGTTTGTCGCCCCTTCAAACAAATCAGGACGGCCATCAAAACCTTGCAATCTTCTTCCGTAGTTCGCCTGACCGAGCATGCATCCATGGGCAAAGCAGGTACGGACATTTGGAAAACGATGCAACAGATCTTTCAGGGTAAACAAATGCAAGGTATCAGCCGTTTGCGCCATCATCCAAACCAAGTGAAAACGCCAATAGATGTCCTTTAATTTGACCATCTTTTCAGCGTCGTATGGATGGATTTCTAATGCCAATTTGTATTTATCGGCAAGTTCAAATATGGGAAATACACTTTCATCTGCAACGGAAAGCCATTCACCCGCAGCATTTAGGTAATGGGTTGGTAAACAAAGTAATGAAAGATGTAATTCTTCCACGCAACGTTCAATCTCACGAAGCGCGTCATCCATATAAAGTGGCTGAACAACGAATCCACTTGTGAATTTATCGGGACGACGTCTCTGAACACTTGCATTGAAGTCATTTTGCCAACGAATTGCATCATCCGCGTCTTGACGTTCCCACCCGTTGCAATAGATTTGAGATAGATTAAGCATTACGCCATGATCAATCGAATAGCGCTCCATCCACTCCAATTTCTCCTCAAAGAAGAAACTAGGGTCAGTAATTGGTCGCGCCCAATCATCTTGACGCATGAATTTCTTGTCGTTATCGATCCAAAACAATTTCTTTTCACGCATAAAATTCGGAATCTCATAGGGCTCAGGAAGCAAGTGTCCGTGTCCATTGATTCGTTTTTTCATAGTGAATAGAATTGGTGTTTTAC
>JAJTDQ010000111.1 GCA_021300505.1 Cryomorphaceae bacterium | reverse complement strand
GTCGAAGGAAGGAGGAGGAATTTCATTCGTGCGCATTTTGTTAGGTAAGAGTGAGCCAGACTCATACACGAAAGTCACTTTTTATACCCTGATTCCTATTAGCATTCTTTTTCTTATTTGGAATTGTGTTGGCTATGTTGCGCTTAGCTATCAACATTTCATCCACATACATCGTCACGTCTCGATTGATACCATTTTCGCTGAGAGAGCAAGCCAATTGGGATATTCTCCAGAAGAGTTCACTCACCGACTTAGTGTTCTCTTTATCATGAGTATAGCCTGTTGGCTTATCATTCTTAGTGCTTTGATTTTACTTTGGAGAAAGAATACACTTTATTTCCCACTTATCCTCACGGGTGGATTACTCTATTTGGTTTTACTCTTTTTCTATATAGGTTACGATTATTTTCGCACTGATACGAGCATGTTCGATAAAATAGCCCTAATTGTGCTTTTTGTCATGTCTGGACTTCACTTTTTTATTCTTAAAAAAGAGCAGTCTGGACAAAGTCTCAATTTCTTCGGAGAAGATGATGAAAAATAATTTCTTCGGGCTTCGAGTTTTCTTTTATTGTGCAATGAGCTAATTGATATATCGGTTCTCTTTGCTTCATTCGAAATTCGATGGATTCCCGCAACTCCTCATCACTCAACCCAGCAATAAGCGGTCTATGCTCGCGTTCATTTTTTAATCGAGAAAACAAAGTTTCGTTGCTGCATTGCAGATAAATGGTTGTTCCTAAATTTTTGAGAACATCCATTTGGTTATTGTAACACGGAGTGCCACCTCCTGTAGAGAGAACAAAAGGTTCTTTACATGTAAAAGTTCTCAAATAGTCTTGTTCCAAATTTCTGAAATAATCTTCTCCAAATTGCTCGAATAGTTGGCCAACAGTCATGCCCGTTTGAAGTTCAATTTCAGAATCCATGTTAATGAAGCGAAGATCCCAATGTTTGGCAAGAATTTTCCCAACTTCAGTTTTTCCAGAACCCATGTAGCCAACAAGAATGATATTTTTCATTGGCTAAAAATACGATTTCTATAAATAGTCATATTTTGTTCAGCTTCAATTAATTGCTATTTTTGAAAAAACATTAAACCAAAGTTATGTCAGAAAGAGATATTGAAAAGAGCTATACGAAAGAGGAATTCGTTGAAAAATTACGTCGTTTGGCAGATTGCATTGAAAATGGGGAGAATTTTCGTATTTCAATTGCTGGAGAGGCACTTTATGTTCCAGACAGGGCAGAATTTACCATTGAGCACGAACGTGGTGATGGAGAAAATGAAATTGAATTTCAAATCAAATGGCAAGACGCCTAAAATACTAAGTGCAAAGGAACTGAGATTGTATTGTTGCGTGAATCCAATGAAATTTGACATTGATTGAAGAGGAAATATCAAAAAAAATCCTCTGATATCTTGATTAACTAAATAATACAACTATCTTTGCACCCGCGAAAGCGATGATTCGGTAGCTCAGCCGGTAGAGCAATACACTTTTAATGTATGGGTCCTGGGTTCGAATCCCAGCCGAATCACTCTGATAAAAGCACTGTCCGTAGGACGGTGCTTTTTTATTTCAATCGCGCACCAAGCGACGCAGGACCTTGAGGGATCAAGACCAAAACCTGGGGACTACGCATAAATTTGAGTTAATCTAAAAAATTGAGCTCTAAACGCTTTTATTTTAGCATTGAATGATTCTGCAGAGGCATTAGTAGAACGATTATCGAAGTAGTTTAGGATTGTTTTGTAGTGATTCATGATGGTCCTGGAAATTGTATAAAAGGATTTAAATCCAGAATGGGCTACCTTTTCGTGCCATTTAGCTAGTCTTGTATAGCCATAGATCTTTTCTTTTGTCGTCTCAAAAATCCAATTGAGTTGTTGTGAGAGTAAATAAGCTGTATGAATATCAGGATATAGATAAAATAATATTTCGGCACGCTTTCTTTGATCCGACGTCCAGTGCTTCTCGTTTTTATAAAGCACGTAACGGCTGCGGGCTAATAACTGTTTGATTGTGTCGCCGTTTTCTAGTATTGTTGGTTGATATCCTTTCTTTTGTTTTCGGGCTTTTTCGATGGCTTCGTTCTCCGCATCAATTGCTTCCCAGCGGTGTTTAATGCGGAGTTCTTGAACGGCTTCTAACGCTAGTTTTTGCACATGAAAACGATCAGTAACCAATACGGCGTTAGGGAAACAGCGTTTTGCAATGAGGTTCATGCTTCCGGCCATATCAAGTGTTATTTCTTCAACTTTGTTGCGCAAACGAAGTGGTAATCTTTGAAGGACTTCTATTACTTTTTCAGAAGATGTTCCTGCGACTATAGCAACAATAGTTCCCGATTTTCCCTTGGCGGATTTGTTGGTTAGAACAGTATAAAGCTCTCCGTGTGAAAGAGCTGTTTCATCCAATGAAAGATGTTTTCCAATGTTATTGGGAAAAAGAAGATATTCTGTGGCGTGTTTAAGCTGATTCCACTCTCTAAATTCACTCAAATAGTCTTTGTAATGACGTTGAAGTTGTCTCCCACGAACACTGACAGCTATGCGCTTTAGAATCGACTGATTTCTTTTAAAAAATCCGCAAACTCTTCAGTCATGCGGCTTCCTTTTGCTACAAGCGTCCAGTCCCTTTGAACTATATCATTTGTTTGTTTGTCAGTCCAGCGTCTGCGCTTGATGTGAAGAAAAACTCGTTTTCCACGCAACGGAAAATCCTGAACAGTAATTTCATCATGAAAACCTTTTGATATCAATAACTTAGAAGTATGTTCAACTGGCGGCTTATTCTGTTCTTCAAAATACAAATGAAGTGTTTCTCCTTCCGTTTTTGAGCGCATTAAGTCAAAGTGTTCCACCAATATCTCTGGAAGAAACAACTTCAATAATTCTAGGTGAGTTTCCAATTGTTTTTTTGACAAAAATCAGAATGTCAAATCAATTCCTCCCCAACTTTTGGTTATGATCCAAAACAAAGGGATTCTTAGGAAAAAATAATTCACGTAACGTGAAACAAATTTGCTGAAATAATCAAAAACCAAACAATGACATGCCTTAATCTTGATCTCAATTCAAATGCCTAAATTTCAACGGAGTTGTTCCTGTTTTCTGTTTAAACAAACGACTGAAATACTGTGGGTATTCAAAACCTAAATCAAAGGCAATCTCACTAACCGACTGGTCTGTATTTAATAATGTATTTTTGGCATGCTCAATTACAACATGATGAATGTGCTCCTGAGCATTCATGCCAGTTTCTTTTTTGAGTAAATCACCAAGGTATCCTGGAGACAAATGAACAGTTTCTGCAAGATATTTCACTGTAGGCAAACCATTAAGGGGTGTTTCTGTAGAAAAATACTGTCTCAATATCGTCTCTACTTTCTCTAACACATCTCTATTTGTGGCTTTGCGGGTAATGAACTGTCTTCCATAAAAGCGATTGCAATAATTTAATAAAAGTTCAATGGTTGAAACAATGATCGTCTGACTATAATCATCAATGTTTTCTTTAACTTCCGACTGAATTTTTACAATGCAATCGTAAAGCAACTGCTTTTCTTTTTCAGATAAATGAAGTGCTTCTGCCATCTCATATGAAAAGAAAGAATAGTCCTTCATTTTGGAATTAAGTGAAGTATTTCGAATCAAATCAGGATGAAAAAATAAGCCCCAACCCATTGGATTATCTCGGGGCTCAATTTCATTATCAATGGTAATCACTTGATTTGGTGCCATACAAATCAAACTCCCCTCATCAAAATCAATTGCTTTTCGACCATAAGTAAGGGCGCTTTTACAATAATTCTTAAACATCACAGAATAAAAATCAGTTGTGATTCGTGTTTCATCTTCGATGTGATCCGTGGTTTTGCTAAAATCTACAACTGCAACCAAAGGATGAAAGTCACTTTCATTTAACAGACGTGATAGATCAGCAATTGATTTTAAATGAATGAATTGACTCATGCCTTACAATTTAAAAAACTTTTTATTCATGAAAACAATAAAGTTATAGCCAAAAACCTTACTCATGAAATTAAACATCTTGGCATCCTTTCCTGCCATGTATCTTAACTTGCTTTTCCCATCGGTAGCTGCCTGAAAAATCACTTTTGAAACAATGTTTACTGGTGAAGCGCTTTTAATCATAGTTGGGAAAACCGTCAATATTTTTGTAACAATCGGTTGATATTCTTTGAGGTTTTCATCGTGATTGAAGTCAAACGATCGACCTGCAAAATCTGTCGCGATTGATCCAGGTTCAATGATTTTAACTTTACAACCAATCTGTTCCATTTCATAGCGCATTGATTCGGAAATACCCTCAACCGCAAACTTTGTCCCGTGATACAATGACCCCAAAGGGAAAGTCATTTTACCACCCATGGATGAAATATTAATAACGATACCACTTTTATTTTGTCGGAAATGTGGGAGTATGGCACGAGTAACATCCATTAAGCCAATCACATTCGTATTGAACTGACGAAGGATTTTCTCCCTTGGAAAAGATTCAATAGGCCCATAAGCACCATAACCAGCATTGTTGACCAAAACATCTATTTTTCCAAAGTGTTGAATTCCTTTTGCTATGGCCGTATCGATTGAATCAAGATCCAATACATCCAATTTTACAACCTGTACATTTGCCAAAGAAGATAGCTCTTTCTCATTTTCTGGACTCCTCATTGTGGCAATAACATTCCATCCTTTGGACTGAAAATATTTTGCCGTGTCCTTGCCAATACCACTACTAGAGCCTGTAATTAAAATCGTTTTCTTCATTTTCTTTTTTTTGACAAATGTAGATTTGAAGGCAAGTAACAGAAGAACACAAAATAAGGATTGATGTATACGAAATATGGAACCTCAAAACTCGCTCTCCAACTCACACTTTTTAGCAGGCGCTTTTCTTAAGTTTGAGTCCTGAAGCATAGGGATGAGTGTAGAGATTCAATCCACCATCTATAACTGCTTTTAAAGTAACTAGGTTCAACAAATAGTAAGAAAAGCAGAGATTAGATTGCATAACGAGTATAATTTCCTAAAAACATTTAATAAATTAAAGTTTTAGGAATTTCAATGCCTTTTTGCAAGGCAAAAAAACTAGCGCATTAGGAAAGCAATCGCTCTTTTTCTTTTTATCAACTTGTTAATTTGGAACTCATCCGACGAAATTACCAAGTTTGGATTGGAAAAGTCAACAATTTAGAAGTTGATTTTATTGTTCGAAACAATGATGGATTTACGCAATACATTCAAGTATCACAAACAGTTCAAGACAAAGGAACCTTAGAAAGAGAATTGACACCGCTAAATACCATTCCAGACCATTTTGAAAAATTATTGATTACAATGGATTATGATACTGGAACGTATAATGGAATAAAAAAAATAAATGCCATAGACTGGCTCCTCAATAAATGAAAGTAATCCACTTCCTTGAAACGCACTTATAAAGACCCACTCTCAAACTCACACTCTATCAATATGCACTTTTCTTAGTGTGAGAGTGAAACCCCGAAGTATCGGGACAAGTGTGAGAGAGATGAAGATCCCGAAGCGGTTAGAGCTTTTCATTTTTAAGGTCCCCTATTACGTCCATCCGAAATGGGGGATATTCTCATTTGATACAACTCTTGATTATACAAAATAGAAAAAAACCAACAAGTGTAAAACTTACCCGCATTTATTAAACGAGAGTAATTTTTTAGTATTTTTACCCTTGTATTGATTACGAGCGTAAAATTTACATTTATAGAAAATGAGCAAATTCAAAAGAGAAATACCATACAACGACTTACCGTTGCTACCTCCAAAGGCAGACATTGAGACAAAAAGCATTCTACGCAAAACCATTTCTGCAGGTAGAGCATTGGCTCATCTCAACGGAACCCTAATGAATTTGCCAAATCCAACCTTGTTTTTAGATACGATTTATTTGCAAGAAGCAAAAGCAAGTTCGGAAGTAGAAAACATTATAACAACGAACGATGAACTTTATAAATCATTAGTTGCGGACAAAAAAGTGGAAAATTCATCCACAAAAGAAGTTTTGAGTTACAAAGAAGCGCTATGGCTTGGTTTGGAAGAAATAAAAAAGAAACCATTTATCACAACGAACCTTTGTATAAGTATTGTTCAATGTATAAAACAGAATACGGCTACTATTCGCAACACGCCCGGAACAACCTTGAGCAACTCCAAAGGCGAAGTAATTTACACACCACCAAAAGGTGAAGCTATTATTCGTGAGAAGCTAGCAAACTTAGAAAAGTTCATCAACGAACCTGCTGTCGACAAAGACGGAGTTCAAACCATTGACCCACTTATCAAAATGGCGTTAATGCACTATCAATTTGAAGCAATTCATCCATTTTCTGACGGTAATGGAAGAACGGGAAGAATTTTATTGTTGTTGTATCTCAAACTTTCGGGCCTGCTCGACACACCAGCAATTTATTTGAGTGAATACATCATAAAAAACAAAGCAGATTATTACAAGCGTTTGCGAGATGTAACCGAAAACAACGACTGGGAAAATTATATTTTGTATATGTTAGATATGATTGAAGAAACTTCAACCAAAGGTATAGAGCGATTGAATAAAATCGTTATTGCCATGACAAACACATCAGACGAAATTAAAGTAAAACTCCCAAAAATTTATTCGAAAGACTTGGTGGGGATTTTATTTCGCTTGCCTTATACCAAACGCCAACATTTGATCGATGAAAATATCGGAAACCCTAAAACAGTTGGAAATTATTTGATGATGTTAGAAGAAAACGGATTTTTGAAATCAATAAAAGTTGGAAAAGAAAAATTGTATTTAAACCAGCGTCTATTGAAAATTCTGGAAGACAACTAAATCAGTAAGCTCCCCCTGAAGAGTAACATTTACGAATCAAGGTACGTCCTTAATAACCAATTCAATTTGTTCCAACCTCTCCTAAATCGGGTTCGTCCGCCGCGATAGTCCATCCGAAATGAAATGGAGGATAGTCGTGTGCTCTATACAAGAAAAAATTGAGTCATTTTGCTCCGGTTTTTATTGCTAAGCACCTATTAACTTACACACAATTGAACTAGAGGTCATTGGAAACCTCCATAAAAAACTTGTACTAAAATAATCAGATTTTAACAGTTTAAAAATCAATCACATTTTGGTGTAGGCCAAGAAGCGAATGCTTTATAATAGAATGTTTTTCCATTTTCCTTGCAATCATAATTCGAGCACGAACCTTCCTTCTCCACTCGACCACTTGTATAACCCTGTCCACCTACAAGCAATCTAGATGGATTCTCTCTTCCACATCTTGGACAAGTGGGAACCAAAGTGAAACCACCATTAGATGTTTTGAATTCGGAAATATACCCATTACTTGCTGATGGTTGAAAATAAGTACATCCCTCTGGACTAGAATTGAAACTTAAAATTGAAAAGCTTAATGCAAAGCTAAGAATAAAAAATAATTTCATAGTGACATAATTAATTGATAAAGAATATGATAAATTTAAAAAACATATTTCTACAAAACAATATGATTACAATTAAAAGTTACATTCCCATAGTTAGACCGAGCTGAAAAATCTGGATTTACATCGGATTCAAAGTCTGATATACTAAAGCAATCTAAAGCTGACAATTATTTTGACTTTTTCTTTCTTAACTTTGAACTTATTGCTCAAAATCCTTTAGGATTCGAATCTGTTGATTTTATTAAACCCGGATATAGACGATGTGTATTCTGCGTTGATAGCATATTCTACAAAATCAATGAAGATGTCGTTGAAATTATGACAATCATTGGGTGACAAGATATTATCAATTGATTTAATTTAAAAGGGTTGCCATAATAACAATGTTGAATGCTCAAAAAGTATAGACCATCCAGCCTCCGGGGCAATTTTGAACGGAACAACTATTTCGAAGGGTGGTTTCAAAAGGTATATTCCAAACAGCACAACGCATCATTTATTCTGATCTACGGTTATGCGACGCGCAATTCGAATGATCAGTTCGGGTTTCTGCAAGTGCTCATTCCTAATCAAACTCCAGAGATCGTTTACTTTTCCAAAAATGAGGTTTCCTGCGATATTGAACACCACATTTTTCGTTTGGGCAATAACATTTTGACAACAGAGCTGATCCAAATAAACATACAGGATCTTCGGATCGATTTGACTTTGATGAATAAGCCCTCTCGAACATTTAAAAATTCGATGGGATACACGTATTACATTCCGAATCTTCCCTGTTATCACTCTGTGTTGAATACAATCCAAAAGGTAAAAGGCGAAATACAGCACAAAGGTGTAAACTATACTTTGGAAAATGAAGTGGGCTATTTAGAGAAAAACTGGGGCACATCTTTTCCGGAAAAATATTTTTGGATTCACGCGGTGGACCCCAACAATACGGGTGTAAGCTTACTCTTTTCACGAGCGGAAATTCTATGGTTAGGGAGAACATTCATAAAGCATGTAGGTTATTTGTGTTTCGATGGTCAGCAAATTGATCTGAGAGAATTAAAAAATTTCACGTTGTCCAATTGGAACTCAAGTCCCGAAAATCGAATCATTCAAATCAGAAGTATGTCGGCCCAATTGGATATATCGCTTGAATCTGGAAGCGAAGTCATGTTCAAAGGCCCCAAGAACGGTGAATTATCACGAGTTATCCGTCATCAAACCGATGCACGAATCGAAGTTTCACTCACTTGGAAAAATGACACGCGAAGGTTTCAAATGGTGGGTAATTTTGAAAACATAGGTTCACTTT
>JAJTDQ010000110.1 GCA_021300505.1 Cryomorphaceae bacterium | reverse complement strand
TTTCAACGATTGCGTCTCAAACCGATGCAACATGTAACTCAGGAAGTAATGGTACAGCTACGTTAACAATCACCCAAGGAACAGCACCTTACACATATTCTTGGGATCAATCTGCTTCAACAACGAATACTGCGAATGATTTGGTTGCCGCTGATCATACCGTTACAATCACAGACAACAATGGTTGTGTAATCACGCAGGTCATCACCATTGGTGAGCCACCTGCCCTTGAAATTCAATCGATTACTCCTTCAACGCAAATTTGTCCTGAGGATGATATTCAATTGGACATCACAGCTACCGGAGGTTCTTCACCTTACACATTTACATGGTCTGAAAACGGAACGCAAATTGGCACCGGAACATCCATTACTGTTGATCCAGAATTTACAAACACACAATATTGTGTTGTATTGAGCGAAGCATGTGGATCACCTACGGATGATACATGTACCTTGATCTACTTCCCTACTCCAATTGTTCCGAACATTACACCAAACAAATTGGAAGATTGTACTCCAGCGTTTTTTGAATTCACAAATTCATCATCTAACGGAGGGGAAATCGCAACAACATTTTTTGAATTCTCTGATGGAACGAGTATCCTTGAGCAAGGAGCAGATTCAACGAGCAACACATTCGAAATTCCAAGCATGTACTCAGCAAACATGACCGTTACATCGATCTATGGATGTGTTTACACTGGTTCATTCATTGATTTCATTGAAGTACTGCCATTACCTGTGGCAGATTTCACTTTCTCATCAAACCCCGCAACATTCTTTGAAACGACGAATCAATTACAAGATCGATCAACATCTGATGTTATCGATTGGCAATGGTTAAGTCCAGGTTCAAGTCCATCGTATAGCAATTCTGAGAATCCGGTGTTCAATTACCCTGAAGGTGTAGTTGGTGTGTATCCTGTTACATTGATTGTTACGACAGAATATGGATGTACAGACACAGTTACCATTGACATGAACATTATTCAAGATGTGATTTTTTATGCACCAAACACATTTACACCTGATGGTGATGAGCACAACCAATCTTGGGAAATTTATGTTGCTGGACTTGACATCTACGACTTCGAATTATTCATCTACAACCGTTGGGGTGAAGTGATTTGGGAATCTCATGATATCACTGAAAAATGGGATGGAACTTATGGTGGAAATATCGTACCTCAAGGAACATACACATGGATTGCACGTGGTAAAGACACTGTGAATGATGATAAATTCACATTCAGTGGACACATCAACGTGTTGAAATAATCCACAAAGAAATTGATTGAAAGAGGGGGCTGATGGTCTCCTCTTTTTATTTTGCCAAACCACATAAAAACACCATTTTTGTATTCAAATCATTCAACCATGAAAAAGACATTCATTCTATTGCTTTCCCTTTCATCAATGATCCTATTTACCGCTTGTGAAGTGTTAAATGAAGCTGCTTCATTAGTAAATTCGACGACGACAACGAACACGACTACACAACCATCATTAACAAACGCTGAAGTAATTTCGGGATTAAAAGAGGCCTTAAATGTTGGGATTAAGAATTCTGTAAGTCTAACGTCTGTCACCGATGGTTTCTTGAAAAACACAGCTATTCGCCTACCCTTCCCTCCAGATGCGATCAAAGTGAAGCAAAAAGCATTAGACCTTGGTTTATCTGGGCAAGTAGAAAAATTCGAAACAACATTAAACCGTGCAGCTGAGGAAGCAACGAAAGAAGCCTTACCTATTTTTGCTGAAGCGATTAAAAACATGAGTATTTCTGATGGATTTGCCATTTTAAATGGTGGTGATGGTTCAGCGACAAAATTCCTTCGTGACAACACAACCCAAAAACTTGTTGCAGCATTTTCACCTAAAGTGCAAGCGGCGATCTCAACAGTTAAGTTGACTGAATACTGGGAACCATTGATTACAAAATATAATGCTGCAATGGCGATTTCTGGTGGTCAGAAGTTGAATCCAGATTTGAACCAATATGTGACAGAAAAGGCGATTGAAGGATTGTTCTATATGGTCGCTATCGAAGAGAACAAGATTCGTAAAGATCCAATGGCACGTGTTACTGATATTTTGCAAAAAGTATTCGGTAGCCTTACACAGCGCTAATTTCTTGAACTTAATTCTATGAAATATCCTGCAACAGAACTTGTACTGGACTCCTTAGGTCAGGTATATCACTTGGGGATTTCACCTGATCAACTGGCTGACAAAGTTATTCTTGTCGGAGACCAAGACCGCGTTTCGATGGTTTCGGAGATGTTTGACACCATTGAGCATCAATCCCGTCATCGCGAATTTGTTTGTCATACAGGGACATTTAAAGGAAAACGAATTTCAGCTATTTCAACAGGTATAGGCACTGACAACATTGATATTACAATCAATGAATTGGACGCCTTGGCAAACATTGATTTGATTGAACGGAACGATTTATCTAGGTTCTTAAAACTCACGCTTATTCGTATTGGAACATGTGGAATTTTGCAACCCGATGTACCATTGAATTCATACATCCTTAGTTCGCATGCTTTTGGATTGGATAACATTGTCCATTTCTATGAGGTTCCGCAAAGTGAGGTTGAAAAATCACTTAAGGAAGCGATAGAATCACAATTAACATTACCCGATGCCATTAAACCTTATTTGATTAGCGCATCGCAAGAATTGAATGATCGATTGCGCTCTGAACAAACGTTTGAGGGTGTTACGGTGACCAGCAGTGGCTTTTATGGACCTCAAGGAAGACAATTGCGTCTTCGAGCAAAAACAGCACTTCTGAATGAGCAATTGACCGCTGTGAAACTTGAAGGATTAAAGGTGATGAATTTCGAGATGGAAAGTTCGGCCTTGTTTGCGTTGGGTAGATCATTAGGTCATGACTGTGCGACTATTTGTCTAGGTATTGGCAATCGTCCAAAACTTGAGTTCTCGAAAGGGTATTCCGCAGAAATGACGGACTTAATCCGCTACGTCCTCGATCGCATTTAATTTGCTACTGGGCGATAGATAACGTACTTCCCTGATGTGATTGTGCTGAATTTAAATGTGCTCTTACCTACCTTCTTGCCTGTATATCCCGTATTTTGATGAATGAGAACAATTTCATCTGCACTTTTTACCTCGTATACAATCGCGGTGTGTTGAGGAAATGTCTCCGTTGTTTTCACTCCATTTACCTGAGCTACTGTCTTTAGTTTTTCAAACTGAATGATGTCTCCTGGCATGATGCACTCCCCTTTCTTCAATTGTCCACCGAATTTAAAGAGGCCATCCCAATTGGCACCTGTTTCATCTAAGACATACTTCGCTAAATCCCAACACTCACCTCGGTCGACTTTCTTTCCTAATTTCTTGCCAGCAAGATCAACTATTTGGGCATTAAGCGGTGAAACGGAATCACATTGTGCAAGTGCACACGTCGAAATTATTAGAGAAAATAGGAAGATCAGTTTTTTCATGGGCTAAAAACGTATCGTGCTCCAAATGTTACATTCCAGCTGCAGCAAGAATGCGTTTCACCTTGTTCGCATCAACCTTTAAAATGGATTCTGAAAACAGTGATTCTTCATCCAACTGAAACTTCACCGTGCCTGAGAAATGAATGGCATCTGGGTGTAACTCATCAACCAATCGTCCGATATTTGATGCGTTTACCCCTCCACCGGTCATGATTTCAATCCGACCTGCTGCATATTTAATCATCTCACTTAAAATGGAATAACCGATATCTACATTGCGCGCAAGACCGGAAGACAAGATGCGTTTGACACCATGTTTGATGAGAATATCCATTCCCTTCTTCCACTGAACACAATCATCAAAGGCACGGTGAAAAGTCACTTCAAGGCCACCCGACTTTTTCATGATTTCCTCAAGAATGGGCTCATCAATAGATCCATTTTCATTTAAAACACCAATTACAATTCCTGCAGCACCCATGTTACGGCAGTTCACCACCTCTCGGATAATTAACTCCAATTCATCCGAGTTGTATGTAAATCCGCCTGGTCGTGGACGAATAAGTACATGCGTGGGAATGCCGTAGGCAATGGAATAATCAATCATGGAGAACGATGGCGTAAGCCCCCCTTGCTCGAGGTTTTGACACAATTCGACGCGGTCAAAATTCAATTCCTTCGCTAACTGAATGGCTTCAATCGAAGCAGCGCACAATTCAAATTTCATTACTTCGTAAATAGCATGATTTCATCTAAAAAGGTCCATTGCACATGGCCTTCACCAGGCATTCCATCTGGGATCACATCGAACGTCACGATTTTAAACCGTACATAACGTGCCTTTTTTTGAATGTTAAACTCAAAAGGTAAATGTTCTCCACTTCCTTGGACTTTTTCGATGTAAGCATCGGGTACAAACGACCATTTTTTCCCATTCTTAGAAACCGAGATTCGAACAAAATTGGGCAAATGAATCCATGAACCGATATCTTCCAAGAAATTCATTTCAGCATAATCTATTTTGGATTTCTTACCGAGGTCAACAATGAATTCTATTTCCTGATCATCGAATCCAACCCATTCGTTGCCCTTCCATGGTTTTGCACCGATGATTCCGTCCACCAAGGTGAGATTACCACCGCTATTGTAGCGTTCATCAGGTGCCGTAACGTATTCTACATTCAGACCTATGGCTGGATGAATCGTCATTTTAAATTCAGATGGCGTTGGCATGTATTCTGACTTCACTTCAAAGCGATAAGTCACCACCGAATCTGCTCCTCTTTTGAACGAAAGGATATTGTTTCCAACAAGGAAATCAGGATATTTAGGGGCGATATTCGTTTCATCCAAGCGCACCGTCAAAGCCAACTGATTACTTGTATCCGCCGCATTAAACACCACACCCAAGCCGTTTTCCTGCCGTGAAATTTTCATTTCAGGATAAAACATGGCCCTGGAATAATTCACGTTGAAGCGATCGAGGGTAGGCAACTGGTATTTCATTAAAACAGATCGAAACTCTTGAAAAGCGGGTAGTTCTATGCACCACAATGCCTGAGATAACGCCAAGGCACGCGGATAAACCATATATTCCAATTGCTTCATGTCGGGTATGTATTCCGTCCAAAGGTTGGCCTGTCCACCTAAAACGTGCGTTGCCTCCGCTGCCGTCAAGCTCTTAGGTATTGGCGTAAATTGATAAACCTTTTCAATCGGTGTAAATCCACCAATGGCAAGTGGTTCAGATGCATTTTTACTTTGGTAATGATCAAAATAGCAATGTGAACCCGGTGACATGATCACATCATGACCTTGCTTGGCTGCTTCAACCCCACCTTCAAATCCACGCCACGACATCACTGTTGCATTCGGACTTAAACCACCTTCCAGAATCTCATCCCACCCAATTAGTTTACGTCCTTTTGATGTTAAATAAAGGTCCATCTGGGTAATGAACCAACTTTGCAATTCATGCTCATCTTTCAATCCATTCTCACGAATGACTGCTTGACATTTATTGCATTTTTTCCAACGCGTTTTAGGCGCTTCATCCCCTCCGATATGAATGTATTCCGAAGGAAAGAGTACCATCACCTCATCCAACACATCTTTCAAGAATTGAATACTCGATTCGTGTGCGCAAAAAATATCATCAAAAACACCCCAAAGTCCTTCTACACCTTGCTGTTGACCTGTGCATGATAGTTCAGGATAAGCAGCTAAAGCAGCGCGCGCATGACCAGGCATTTCAATTTCTGGAACTACAGTGATGTAGCGTTGTGCTGCATATTGAACAATTTCCTTGATTTGTTCTTGCGAGTAATATCCACCATAACGCTCTACCGAGTAGGTACGAGGAGTTGTTGAATAATGGGCATTTACTGTGCTATCGCGCCATGCACCAAGCTCAGTCAACTTTGGATATTTTTTAATCTCAATACGCCAACCTTGGTCATCCGTCAAGTGCCAATGAAACTTATTGAATTTGTACATGGCCATAAGGTCGATGTAACGCTTCACCTCATCCACTGTGAAAAAATGACGAGATACATCCAAATGCAAACCTCTCCAAGAGAATTTCGGATAATCCTTTAGAAAACACTTTGAGATCGTGTACTGACCTTCGGTTCCTTGGATTAATTGAAAAAGAGAATTCACCGCATAAAAACAACTTGCATCCGAACTGTAGGTAATCACGATATTTTCATTGACATTGATCGAATAATAATCTGTCGGAACGTTGTTCACCTTCTTAAATACAACTTGCTTGGCACTTGGGGAGACAATAACACGAATGCCAAAGACACGCGTCAAACGGTCCGAAGTATAATCAATGATTCCGGAG
>JAJTDQ010000109.1 GCA_021300505.1 Cryomorphaceae bacterium | reverse complement strand
TTCGCGTGATACGCGCAATTTTTCATTTTCCGCCGATTGAAGGGCCGCACGATTTAGGGCAGCTTTTCGTTCTCTCTTTTCCTTTTTTCGTCTCGCATTAATGATAAAATATGTACCAATACTCATAGCGATAAAGGCGACAAGAATGATGTAAATCCAGTTCTGCAAGCGTAAATTACTTACTTCCGCACGTTTCTTAGAGAGTTTGAGGTCATTGATGAGTTTCGTTCTACGGAGGTCATCATAGCGTTCCTGACTTTCAATTACCGCTTCACTTTGCTCTGCATTTAGTCGCTTTAATTCTTGCTGTGCATACTTTGCGTAATAGTCGCGACTCACTTGGTACTTTCCTTCGTGGTAGTAATAGTCGCTTAGGGTAAGGTTGAGCTCCGGCATCATCTCATATCCTGAAAGCTCTTTTGAATAGAAAGCAATGGCATCGTCTAGGCATTCTTTAGCTCTTTGCCATTGATTTGTTTCAATATAATTTGCCGCTAGGTTATTGTACGTAGAAACTAAATTTTCAAAGTCACCTCGCTCTGTGTATAATTTGGCGCAGTCCAAAAAATACTTTTCAGCCTTTTTAAATTGCTTGAGATTTGAATATGCTACGGCGATATTATTAACAATAGTAACAAATTGTTCACTTTCTTGATTTTTGAGGTACTTCAAGGATCTACTAAACAAATTGATTGCTCTTTTCATGTCCTCGCGGTCACCCTTCCCATAGGCAATTAGTCCTTGTCCATTCAAGGCAGAAGAAATTAGAGAAGAATCCCCGATAGTTAATGCGACATGGTATGATTTCGAAAAATAACGAATGGCATAATTCGTATTCCCTAAAAAAACATGCGCGTTCCCAAGCATTAGAAAAGCTTTTGCTTCTATTTCTTTATCAATTTTTGAAAAGGAGATCACTTGGTGAAGATTATTCACCGCCTCATCAATTTTCTCTTGTATGTAATAAATTATAGCAACCTCAAGAAGTACTTGGGCTTTATATTTGACAGAACCGGTCTTCAGCAAAACTCTTTTCCCGTAGTCAAGAGCTGCTTTGTACTCTCCATTGGCACGTAACACCTTTAATTTTAAGGCATCATACTCACAAAGTTCTTCACAATCATTGGAGAAACAGGATTTTTCGTAACGCTGAATGAGTGCTTCTGTATTGGTATTGAGCTCGAAAGCAGCTTGTATTTCTAAAAGCAGCTTATCGCAAGAACCTTGACTAAATCCTACATGGAAAGAGCTAAGAAATAATACTAAAATTAAGGATCGAATCAATTCGGAATAATAACTTTTACAATATATCGAGGATTGGGTTTTCTATTTGACGTGTTTAATTCCACGAAATCGTAGGTGCCTGATGGAACAGCTGTTGATGTCAACGTAATTACTGAAGGGGATGAACCCGTCGAATCGATGGTTGCATCAATCGAAATTCCTCTAGATGTTCCATCAGTCAAAACACGAGCAGAACCTAATTTTATTTTTTGTGGTATTCCATTAATAGTTAATGTTATTGTTAACGTTCTACCCGACTGGTTTACCCTCAACACAACTGAATCTGACATCGTTTTATTTTTATTAGTTAGTATTTCAAAAATACAATTTACCGCTTGTAAAATCAATCCTAGAGCACATTAATTTTTCATTTTACATGGAAAATTTAGCCTATTTCTTCTATTAAACAACAAAAAACACTTTACATACACAATCATTGGTAAAATCCCTCTTTACGACAACTATCCCTCCCATCAACAATATCTGATCTTGGATTAATTTCATAGTGTGTACTTGTTGATTTTTATCCATTCCCTTTTCGGTATAACTCAATTCAATCCGTTTTTTGATTTTCCGCAGGGATACAAAAACTTCCTTGGTATTTGATGATTTGAGTGTGTGATTAATCAGTTCCTCAACAGTTCTAAAAATGACCAATTGAATGTCTTTTTTACATTCAAAGCCCTCTGCTACAAGGTGAAATTTAACACCCCTGTTCTTTTCATTCGTTCTAGAAATCAATGAATTTATACTTGCAATCCATCCTTTCGTATTGATTTCGGAAGGATATAAAACATCGCTCATTTTTCTAATTTCGTTCACAGCATTTTTTGACGAATGTTTAATTGTTTCAAAAACTTGATTTTCCGGAGATTTATCGTATTCATGGACGGCCATCATATGGATGATTGAAAGTGTAGACTGAAAATCATCATGCAATTCTCTAGAAAAACGCAACTTCTCCTCTTCCCTAGCATTAAAAGCCGCTCTGCTCAATTGCTGAGCACGAAGTTTTCGTGCTTTTTTATTCCAAATGAACACCAATAATGAAAACGTGATGATGACAACAGCAGACCAAAGACCTAACAAGAGTAAATTATTTTGAAGCTTCAATTGATAGCCACGTTCAGCATTGTTCGCAATACGCAGCTCTACCAAATTATTTTCCTTCAACTTCACATCGTAAATGGATTGCAATTTGTTCCGAATATCTTGGATCCTTTTATTGGCCGCTGCAATTTCAAAAACTTTCGTATTTCTAAAATTATCCACGAGAGATTTATCATTACTCATGTCTTTTTCAATCGAATAATCGTTTGACTCAAAGAAATTCACTACCTGATTTTTAGGCACGGTGTCATCGGCCCAAAGCGTATTATGGAAAATCAAGAATACAATGAAAAACAAGACACGAATCATGCGTTCAAGTAGTGCAATAATGTAGTAGTTCAAAATGATCGAAAAAACAGCATTCCATCATTCTGTTTGAAATTAAATGAATGACAAGCAGCATTCAAGTACAAAAATACTTAAACCCAATATCAATACTCAAATTATTCAATGACGGAAAACACTCAAATCAACCCTTATCGCCTTCTTTTCTAGAGAAATTTTACGGCTTAATAAGGTCGGTTGTAATCTTTGCGGAAAGTAAACATAGCGGAATACTTGGTCCTGGGTGAACACTACCACCACAGAAATAAAGCCCTTTGATTGACTTTGAAAAATTGGGATGGCGCATGAACGCAGCGAACTTATTGTTTGAGCTGTTGCCATAGATTGCTCCAAATGCGGATGACGTTCTATTTTCAATTACTCTTGGATCAAAAACCATCTCGCACTCGATCAATGAACGTAAATCAGTACCAAGCATACGGTCCACCTTCCGAATAATAGCCTCACGTGCTTGATCGATGAAGGCGTCCCAATCTTGACCTTGGTTGTTGGGAACATTGATGAATGAAAACCAATTCTCACAACCTTCTGGTGCATCATTAGGTGAATGCTTTGCAGTGATATTCACATAGATCGTAGGATCATGATAGATTTCCTTTTTCTCAAAGATGGTATCAAATTCGGCTTTGTAGTCTTCAGCAAAAAGTATGTTGTGTAAAGTCAATTGCTCAAACTTTCCTTTAATTCCCCAATAAAAAATAATCCCAGAGCTTGACTTTGGTTGATCCAATGTTCGCTTCGGTTTTTTCGCTGACGGGATAAGTTTGTGATAGGTATTGTACACATCCATGTTGGAAATGACAAGGTCAAATGCATGACTATCGTGATCGGTTCGAACTCCTTTTGCGCGCTTATTTTCTAACAGAATCTCCCGAACTGGTGTGGAATACAAAAACTCAACACCAATATCTTTGGCAAGCTTTTCCAAGGCTTTGGTAATCGACACCATCCCTCCTTCTGGGTAATAAGCACCGCGTTCAATTTCCACGTGCGAAATGACATTCAAGGTTGCGGGCGCCAAGAAAGGGCTTGAACCATTGTAGGTTGAATAGCGATTAAACACCTGAACTAAACGTGGGTCTTTAAATGCTTTTTCGTTTGCACCATTCATGGTATCAAAAGCACCAATTTTACCAAAATTCAAAATTCCTTTCGCTACGGCTTTAGTGAAGAAGTTCTTGCGTACATGCAAGGAATTGTGTAAAAACACTTCATCCGTTAAATTGTACATTTCCTCTGTTTTCTTGAGGTAATTGTGAATCTCTTCTTTGGAATCCTCCGCATCCTTAGCCATTGTCTCTGCATAGCGTTCATTTCCGTTTACCCCCTCTAGCGTAGATCCATCTTCAAAAAAATACCGGTAAACAGGATCTAGGCGTTCGTAGCGAAAATAGTCTCTCGGGTTCTTTCCTGAAAGCGTAAACAATTCATCCGCAAACTGAGGCATGGTAAATACGGAAGGCCCCATATCGAAGCGATACCCTAGATTACTTTCACTCGACAATTTACCTCCTGGAAAAGAATTTGCTTCAAAAACGGTTACTTTATATCCTTTGTTTCGCATGCGAATGGATGCAGCTAAGCCGGAAACACCCGACCCAATTACAGCACAACTTTTTCCATTTTCTTTTATCATATCCTGCAGTTTACACTTATTATTATAAAAAATGAAGGTGAAAAAAGTTCCTTTACTGTACCAAATTCTATTTCGATTGATCTAATTTTCTCACCATGGTTAAGATTGTAGCCAATGCCACCGTCTCACCTGTTTCATCATATACATCTACAAGAAACTTCACAATGCCTTTCGCAATGTCATCTTCTGCCCGTTTTTCTTGGTCCACTTTTTCTTTCACCGTGAATCGTACACCGAGTGTGGCTCCTGGATAAACAGGCTTAGTAAATCGTGCTTCGTCCAAACCGTAATTCAGCAATACTGGTCCTTTTTTGGGGTCAACAAACAATCCAGCTGCCTTTGACAAAACGAAGTAACCATGTGCCACTCTGCGTTCAAAAATTGTCCCTTCCAAGGAGGTTGCATCCATATGTGCATAAAAATTATCCCCTGAAACATTGGCGAAATTAACAATATCCGCATCCGTCACGGTATGCTTGTGTGTAAAGACAGTTTCTCCCACAACAAGTTCTTCGAAGTGCTTTCTAAATACATGAGGATTTGCTTCAGGCATTTCCGCACCCACTTGAAACTGTTGCGTAATCTTGGTAATTGTGGTTGGATGTCCTTGAATCGCTGTACGTTGTAGGTAGTGTAAAACTCCGCGTTTTCCGCCCATTTCTTCACCACCACCTGCACGACCTGGACCACCATGTGTCAACAATGGCATAGGTGAACCGTGTCCTGTGCTTTCCTTTGCACAGTCTTTATTCAATACCAAAATGCGTCCGTGCATGCTCGCGGCATTCACCACATATTCCATGGCTTCATCGTCACTTGGAGTCACTATCGACGAAACTAAAGACCCTTTACCCATTTTAGCCAATAGGATTGCTTCGTCCAAATTCTTATAAGGCATTACCGTTGCAACAGGTCCAAAGGCTTCTATTTCGTGAACATCGGTTAGATTGAATGGATCATTGTTTCGGAATAAGATTGGAGAGAAGAAAGCTCCTGCTTTGGCATCAGCACCAACGACCTCGCACTCATTCATATCACCATAAACAATGGATTGCGTCCTCGCTAAAAGCTCAACATTCGCTCGTACACGTTCTACTTGTAGTTTAGATGCCAAGGCACCCATTCTCACGCCATCCACCGATGGATCACCAATTTTGGTAGTCGCCAGGCGCGCAGCTTTTGCTTTTTCTACCTCATCGATTCTATCTTCAGGAACAATAATCCGTCGAACAGCAGTACATTTCTGTCCTGCTTTAATGGTTATTTCTTTCACAGTCTCTTTGATAAACAAATCAAATTCCTCGGTTCCGAGAACAGCCTTTTCACCTAAGATTGTGGCATTCAATGAATCTGCTTCCAAATTAAATGCAACACTCTCCGCGGCAATTCTTGGGTGCGCTTTCAACAACTTTCCAGTGACCGCACTACCAGTGAATGTGACAACATCTTCGGTTGATACGTGGTCGATGATTCCACGACCCAATCCACAAACCAGCTGCAACGAACCCTCAGGCAAGATTTTTGAATCGATGATATCTCTAACGACGACCTCTGTTAAGAAACAGGTATATTCAGATGGTTTGACAATTGCTGGTACTCCCGCCATCAGATTCACAGCGATTTTTTCAAGCATACCCCAAACAGGAAAATTAAAGGCGTTGATGTGAATGGCCACACCCTCACGAGGTACCATAATGTGATGACCGATGAACGTACCATTTTTCGACAATGGTGCAGCAACCCCATCAACATAGTAGGGAAGATCCGGGAATTGGCGGCGCAAAGATGCATTTGAGAACAAGTTCCCAATTCCACCTTCAATATCGATCCACGAATCAACTCGAGTTGCTCCCGTCCAAGCACTCACTTGGTAATATTTATCCTTTTTTTCCATTAAGTGAAGCGCAAGTGCTTTAAGCATTCTTCCCCTTTCCTGAAATGTCATTTTGCGCAACGTCCATTGACCTAAGACATAATTTTGATAGCGTTGCATTTTCTTGATTTTAAAGGCTAAAAATAAAGAATGTAGGGGAATAAGTGCGTAAAAAGATGAGGAATAAACGCACAAATGAAGAATACTTCATTTCACCGTTAAGGTAAAATTAATTGACCTTATCTAAGCGAAAGTTTATAATTTAAAGGCACTATATCTATGGCTATGAATCGAATCATTTTAATTATCTTTTGCTTGCTTAATACATTGGTTTACAGTCAAAATGACCTAAGTAAACTTATGGATGATGGATTCAATAAGACCCTTCCAACGAAATCAAGAATTAAAGCATTGCATGCTGCTGCAGAGTTGATGACCAACGCAAATCCTGATAGCTCATACATTCTCTTAGATACTGCGCTTCGGCTAATCTCCAAATCGACAAACACTGAATTTCACCAAGCCAACAATTTGATTCGTGCAAAAACATTTCTCATTCAGGGTGTCTATCCTAAGGCACTAGATTTTGCTCAAAAATCATTGATCCTTTCTGAAAAGCTAAACAAAAAGCGACTTGTTTCAGACTGCTACGGTGTACTAGGACAGATTTATGAACGGCAACAAAACAACAAAAAAGCGGCTGAGTTCCATAAAAAAGCCTTGCGTATCAACCGTGAACTCCGGGATTCGATTCGCATTTCAACCTCATTAAGTTTACTTGGAAATATTTACGGCGCTACAAAACAATACTCCGTTGCCCTTGAATTTTACAGCGAGAGCTTGAGTTATATCGACATCAAAAAGAACCCTGAACAAGCAGGAATCGCCTATGGAAACATTGGCTATGTCAATTATGAACAAGGTCTTGATGCGCTCAAGAAAAAAAAGGATGCATCAAGCTACTTCGCACAAGCCTTGGAAGCAACGCAAGAAGCGAAAGCTCTTTTTCAATCTATCAATAACCGTCGCTTTCAAATTATTGCGGAATTGAACATTGGCCTTGTTTACAATGAACTGAAGGACTACAACACCGCAAAAAAATGGTGTACATCAGCCTACACTACAGCAACAGAGTTGAAGGTTCCACCACTCGAGCGAGATGCCTGTGATTGCCTCTACAAAAGCAATAAAGCACTTGGAAAGCATAGTGATGCATTGACCTATTTTGAGATTTTCAAAAACCTGAGTGACTCCATTGAAAATCTTGATAATGAACGTTCGATGGTAGAAAAGGAGTTGAATTTCACTTATGAAAAGGCGCAATTGGCGGATAGCTTGCAGTATGCACAAAAAGAAATTGTTGCGGAATCGCGGATAAAAAGACAGCAAGTTGGACTCATTTCAGCCGCTGGAATTCTTCTCCTGATCATCGTTTTAATGGTGGTGGTTGTTCGTGGTAAGAAAAGATCTGACGAATTGCTGTTAAACATTCTCCCTTATGAAACTGCTCAAGAACTGAAGCAAAAAGGTCAGGCTGAAACAAAGAATTTTGAGAGTGTAACCGTTCTTTTCACTGACTTCAAGGGGTTCACAACTATTTCTGAAATACTAACTCCAAAGGAATTAATCACTGAAATTGACACCTGCTTCAAGGGTATCGACCGCATCATGACAAAATATGGGATTGAGAAAATCAAAACCATTGGGGATGCGTACATGGCTGCGGGGGGACTTCCAAAAGAAAACGCAACTCACCCAATAGATGTGGTGATGGCCGCGGAAGAAATTCTGGGGTTCATGGCAGAACTAAAACGAGAACGGGTTGAGAAGAACTTACCCTACTTTGATATTCGCATAGGCATTCACTCAGGCCCTGTGATTGCAGGGATTGTCGGGATCAAAAAATTCTCTTATGATATTTGGGGAGATACGGTAAATACTGCTTCACGCATGGAAAGTAGTGGAGAGATCAATAGAATCAATATCTCCGGGGCGACACATGAATTGATTAAAAGCCACTACATTTGCGAGTACCGAGGAAAAATCGAAGCCAAGAACAAAGGTAAAATTGACATGTACTTTATCGAAAAGAGAATCGTATAAATCCTATTTACACAAAAACAAACTCTTCTTCGTGTGCACTGATATAATCAAGTAGTTCCATGACTTCTTGCAAATCTGTGGAGGTTACCAATTTCATTCGGTAATCCTTGAAATGTGAAATCCCTTTAAAATAATTGGTATAATGGCGCTTCATTTCCGCAATACCGAGTACTTCACCCTTCCAATTGACAGACATTTGAAGGTGATCGCGCGCTGCTTCTACACGATCTTTCAGACCTGGAGCCGCAAGATGTGTTCCCGTTGCCAAATAATGTTTGATTTCATTAAAAATCCAAGGGTAGCCGATACTCGCTCGGCCAATCATGATACCATCCACCCCATAACGTTGCTTGTATTCCAATGCCTTTTCTGGGGTGTCGATGTCGCCATTTCCAAAAACAGGAATGTGCATGCGCTGGTTGTTTTTCACTTCACCGATTAAAGTCCAATCCGCATCGCCTTTGTACATTTGCTTGCGTGTTCGTCCATGAATGGAAATGGCTTCAATACCGATGTCTTGCAAACGCTCCGCCGTTTCTACGACGTACTTGGTGTCGTCATCCCAACCCAACCGCGTTTTCACTGTGACAGGTAAATTGGTGGCCTTCACTATCGCTTGGGTCATGCGCACCATTTTGGGTATATCCTGTAATATTCCTGCACCTGCACCTTTACATGCGACCTTTTTCACAGGACAGCCGTAGTTCTCAATAATCTCCGCCGCCTGCTTCATGCTTTCGATCTCTGAACCAAAGATTTGAATCCCCACAGGACGTTCATATTCAAATATATCGAGCTTCTGCACGCTCTTCACTGCATCGCGAATAAGTCCTTCTGAAGAAATAAATTCCGTGTACATCAGGTCAGCCCCATTCTTTTTACACAAGGCACGAAAAGGTGGATCGCTCACGTCCTCCATAGGAGCAAGCAACAAGGGAAATTCCCCTAGTTCTATGTTACGGATTTTTACCACTGTGCAAAGATAGTTACAAAAGAGGTCAGGACAATGGACAATGGACAATGGACAAAGGACCGCTGCGCGAAAGGACAATTGACAAGGGACAATTGACAAAAGACAATTGACAAAGGACAATTGACAAAGGACAATTGACAAAGGACAATTGACAAAGGACAATTGACAAAGGACGTTAAGATATTAAGATTTTAAGATATCAAGACTCGAACCCACTTCGAAGATGATTTAAGTCTTTGAGCGTAGCGGTCTTTAGTCTTATAGCGTAGCGGGTCTAATGTCAAATTACGAATTACGAGTTTGAAACTAAACTCTTCGAAGAATGATTAAGTCTTTGAGCGTAGCGGGTCTTTTGTCTTATGGCATAGCGATCTTTTGTCCGACTAGGCTTAAGCAAAAAAGGAGCACTCATATGCTCCTTTTTGTTACCTAACCTAAACCTAACTAAAACTACTGCTGTCTATGAAATCCGGGAACCACCCCGGTTGTTTTATGATTCAAAGATATGGTCAAGTTTGAATGTCCAATGTAGCGATGTGGTTTTTGGATGTTGCAACAATGGGACCTCACGCATGACCTCTGGTAAACGATAAAAGGGGATCCGTGCGTTGATGTGATGAATGTGGTGGTAGCCTATATTTCCGGTAAACCAATGCATCAGGGGATTTGTGTTCATGAAACTGGATGATTCCATGGCTGCATCGAGATAGCTCCATTGCTCATCGGGCTGATATTTTGCCGTTGGAAAATTGTGCTGAGCATAAAAAAGATAGGCCCCCATTCCTCCAGAAATAAAATGAGGAATCACCGTAAAAAACACGAAGGTCATCCAACCAAAGTTGATTAAGACCAAGATATGAAGTGTGAAATAAAATACCAAAGCGACAATTGCTTCCTTATTTTTTGAAAAACTTACCATCAAGGGATGAATGCACATTCCAATCAGAAAGGAGAAAACAAATCCATTGAAAATCACAAATGGATGACGGATGAACAAATACTGTCGCTGCTGCTTCGCATTTAATTGATTGAATCGAGTTACCGTAAACATTGGATAAGATCCTATTCCCGATTTAAACAATTTCGAATTGTGATCGTGGTGATAATTGTGTGACCTACGCCAAACAATTTTTGGACACAACACATAGTAACCGAAAATGGTAAAAAGGATGTTTGCGAATGCATTCTTAGTCAAAATTGCATGGTGCAGAAAGTCATGGTAAATCACGAACATACGGACGATAAGAAAGCCGCAAAGTATACTCAAAGGCAATTTTATCATCCAATTCACATCCAGCGTCAAAAGATAAAGATTCGTGGCAAGTAGAAAAAACGTAGACAAGGTCACCCACCAACTTTTCAATCGGTTCTCGCGCGCATACGACGCAGTTATTGCCAATATGTCTGCGTTCATTTTCATTTCGCTGAATAGGCATTTTTTGAATTGTTTCGGAGTAAGCGAAAGTGCGAAATGACTGCAGAAATTAAATACCTCTCACTGCGGTATGGATAGTTGTATTTTTGGCAAGTCTCCTCCAAAATCTTGGTAATTGCTGGGTAATGAATATGGCAGATGTGTGGGCACAAGTGGTGAATCACATGAAAATTAAATCCACCGAAAAGTATCACGATCAATGGATTGGATTTCCCAAAGTCTGATGCTGTTAATACCTGATGGTATGACCAACTGTGTGGTAAGACATGGTCAGCGTTGGGCTCTGGAAACTGTGCATCTTCACCAACATGTGTGCTCAAAAGGACAAACGTGATGACTAAACTTCCAACCACCGTGAGTAGAAAAAATGCAGATATCGCAAAGAGCCAACTTACCTTCAAAACCAATGCGGGTATGGCAATAAATTGACTCAAATAAAATAATTTGAAGAAGATCATTTTCACCAATTCCTTTTTGGGATAATTGCTGTTATTAAATACTCCAATTCTTTTCGAAAAAGCATCTTTAAAATCGCGGTATAAAACCCAACGGAAGATATAAAGCATATAGACCAAAGGCATATAAATATGTTGAAGCCGATGATATACGTGATGCATGTCTTTGGGAAATATTTTCACAACACTGGTTTGCTGAATATCGGAATCATAATCCATGATGTTGGGATAAACATGGTGCGCACCGATATGTCGATTCACCCAATTGTAAGAATTCGTTCCTAATAGATCAAAAACTAAAAGCAAGGCTTGATTCGCACTGGGCCGCTTGAAGATCGCGTTATGTGCAGCATCATGACCAATATTCAACCCCAAGAAAACCGACCAAGCACCAATAAAGGCATAAAGGCAATAGATTAAAACTTGATTTCCTTCCACCAAAAAAATTGCAACATAAGCTAGAATATAAATTAGGGACATCACAACTAGCTTAATTTTCATAGCCGTATTGGCGAAATGGCTTATATTCTTTGACATAAAGTAGTTGTCAATTCTTTCTCTCAGCTCATTCAAAAAATTAGTATTTTCTGGTGTGAAATAGATTTTTTCCATCTCCTCTATTTATGTTGGTTTTCGGGTTCACGTCTAAAAAACCAAACGGTTAAATCCGTGTATGGATGTTTGATTTCGGCATATTCAGTATAGCCACTAGATTGATACAATTTGCGCACGCGTGGAACCGTTGTCTCAATAAAAATGCACAAATTCGAGGCCTCACTAGAATCAAACATTTTGTGTTTTATTTCAAAGGCTGTCTTCGAAGTTCGATGTTCTTTATCCGTTGCCACTAAAAGTCCGAGCCAGCCATTTGTTGGGCGAACAGAAGAAATCAACTTTTGGTATCGAATAGCATTCAAACCATTGCGAATCCCAGTAATAAATAATAAAATATAAAGTCTGAGTAAAATTAAACGAAGTGAGGTCACTTTTTGATTCACCTGAAAAAATAAGAGAGCCCCATTCTGGTCACTGGTTAAGTATGCCCCATTTTTGGCTTGAGATTCATAAAACAACAAACGAATGATCCATTTACGTTGTGTTAAATTCTCAGGATTCTTTACCATCCAATAAACACCAGTTGAATCAATAAAGGCATCCTCCAAAATTTGAATTGCTCTTTTTTCTTCAAAACGTGTCTTAACTAATTTCATTCTAGCAGTTGATTCCAGCAAAAATGAGATGAATTCCGAAAAAAACATTATTGAATTGCACCATTGATAAAATGTCAGTTGCGATATTCGCAAATAATTCAATGGTTATAAACTAAAAAAGGAACACTCGCTTGTGCTCCTTTTTTACTACCTAACCTAACTAAAACTACTGCTATGAATAACGGGAACCACCCCGTTGTTTATGAATCAAAGATAGGTTGTGGTAGAGCGATTTATGCACAATTGTTCTTTCTGGTGACAAACATTCAGTACTACCATGTACGTAATCTAAGAAGAAGTACGTAGTAGGAAAGTCAAAACCAAAAAAAAACGATACAATCTCTTTTACCGCTTCTTCACTATTTATGATATGTGAAGTGGTATTTAACTCAATAGCACTTTGAGGGCCTGATTATTTTTTTACGTATTGCGTCAAAATAACAATTCCTTGCCCGTTGATTTTACCTTCAATTTGCTCTGGGTTATCCTGCACCAATCGAATGTTACGCACAGATGTTCCTCTCTTTGCAGTAAATCCTGCACCTTTTACCTCCAGGTCTTTGATCAGAAGGATTGTGTCGCCATTCACCAGGACTGTTCCATTGCTATCGACATGTTGAACTACCTCTTCTCGTTCGCGGTGGTCACCTGATGCTTGAGCCCAGGCCAAAGATTCATCATCCAAGTACATCAAGTCCAA
>JAJTDQ010000108.1:3983-10377 GCA_021300505.1 Cryomorphaceae bacterium | reverse complement strand
GAAGCTGTGACCAAAGAATCAGTGCACCGTTTTGTGGATGAACTCCCTATTTCAAACGAACTAAAAACAGAATTGAAGGCCATATCACCGCAGAACTACACCGGAATTCAACTGGTTTAAAACCATTCACATGAAACTATTCCTACTTACTACCCTGTTCATCAGCCTACACATTACCATTCAAAGTCAAACCAATATCGAATGGAGCGAAATGACACGCAGCACAGGTAGAATGATGTCCATCCTTCCGAATTCTGGTAAAAACTTCCATGCTTTACGATGGACGGGAGGTTCATTGCTTGGTAATATGACCATGTCGAATCATGAAAATTTCGTCATTACTGCGACAGGAAAAGTTGTGATGCAAGCGAATGAAAGCATGGCAACCTTCGAAGGTGTGACATCAGTGAATGGGAAATTGATTGTTTTCCTTTCGGACCGCATCGATGGAAAAAATCACATGTACATGCAAGAGTATGGGCAGGACATGAAACGAAAAGGTGAAGCCCAAGAAATTGCTTCCTATGATATTGAAAAAGGTCGTTCGAAAGGATTTTTCAATATTCTCACATCGCGAAATAAGAATTACTTCGGTGTGGTTTGGGAAATCCCAGGCAAAAAGGATGATAAAGACCGCTACGGATATAAAGTCTTCGATAGCGAAATGAACACAATAACGGAAGGAGATTATAAATTGCCTTACGTCGGGAAGCTGTCTGAAATCACGCAACATTACCTTACCAACAAGGGCGACTATTTTATTTCGGTGATGGAATATTCTGAGCCTGAAGAAAAGAAGATCTTTCGTAATTTCCTCTACTACAAAGCAATGCACATCATGCAGTTGACCAATGATGGCATCGAAGAATTCACCATAAACATAGAAGGTAAGCGCGTAGAGGCGATGACCATGAATTCAGACAATGACCGCGTATTTACGCTGGTTGGCATCTATGGTGAGCAAGGGAAAAGTGGCGTTTCAGGATTATTTTTCCTACGTGCAGATTTTGATAAGAAGACTTTAATCGACCAAGGTTTTGAGCGATTCGGTAATGATTTCATCACGCAAGACTGGAGTGACCGAGCGAAAGAAAGAGCGCAAAAGCAAGAAGATAAAGGCAAGGGCGAGCCACAATTGTACAATTATGTTGTTCGTCAATCAGAAGTATTGAAAGATGGAAGTATCATTGGATCATTGGAACAATATTATGTCGTAGTACGCACCTATACCGATCCACGAACAGGTGCAATGAGAACAACATATACCTATTATTACAATGACATCATTGCATTTAAAGTTGGACCATCTGGCGGTTTTGAATGGCTAAAAAAAATCAACAAATACCAAGTATCATCCAACGACGGAGGACCATACTCCTCTTATGAACGTTATGTAAACAATGGAAAATTGTGTTTCATATTCAATGACAATGTTCGCAATTACGATGAGGCAGGAAACTTTATTGGCACAGACAGATTGTATCCTGCAAACTTCTCAAAGAAAAAGAGTGTTGTCGCACTTGTTGAGTTGGATTTATCAACGGGAGAAATGTCACGTAAGACCTTATTCGATCGAAAAGAAATCACAGCCTTGGCAGTGCCTAAACTCTTTCAAATTGATTACACCACCAACGAACTGCTTTTGTATGCCGTATTCGGTAGAAATGAGCGGTTCGGTGTAATGAAGATCAATGAGTAGCGGGCTTCACCGGCTTAAATATCCGTAGGAGGCTCATCAGGAGAATAGAGAAAGATAGCGCCAAGCCAATTTTTGCAAGAAGGTCTCCAGTGCGCATATACACTGTTTTTTCTTTGTTCAAGAATACATTTGACCGTATAACTGCCGGTTTCCACCATTCCGTTTTTTGAGTAATATCTCCGCGTTGATTTACGAAACAGCTTGTTCCCGTATTCGCTGAGCGTGCGATAGACCTACGATTTTCAATTGCCCTTAGCGAAGCAAAACTGCAGTGTTGCTTATATCCAGGTGTATCTTCCCACCAGCCATCATTCGTGATGATAAATATCGCATCCGCACCTTTTTTACACTGTTGGCGAACAAAATCTCCATAAATGGATTCGTAACAAATCACCGAGGCAAAACAAAACTTACCATCCTTCAAGACCTTAGGCTCCTTTTCTACACCCAGCGTCCCTGAAGTTCCACCATTATTGATGGACCACTCTTCGAGGAAAGGGAACCAATCAGAAAATGGCAATACTTCAACCCCTGGTACAAGTTTCGATTTATGCAAAAATTCATAATCCCCTTCACCTCGCAAAATCAATGAGCTATTGTAACTTTCAATATAGCCTGGACCTCCATTCATCTTCATGGAGGCACGGGAATGTTTGCGCTCAAAAAACTGAGCTGTTGATGCACCAGTAAGCAATTGAGCACCACCCCATTTTTTCATGTGTTCAATGAGCAATGGATAAATGGGAAGACGCGAGAAATCACTTTCGTAGAACGACCAACTAATGGCTGTTTCAGGAAAGATCACCAACTCCGTATTTTTCGTCACCTTTTGATCTGCCAAAGACAACATTTTGTTCATTTGTCCATCGATAGAACCCGTAAATTTCTCCTTGTACGGATCGATGTTCGGCTGAACAACCACTACTTCCATTTTTCTACCCTGGTCCTGATACGCGTAATATTGAATCAAAGAAGTAGAGAGTGGAATAAGCAACAAACCAAGTCCAAAAGCACTGTATTTTTTGAATTTCAAACGGTTCGAAATGTGATACGCACGTAAAGCTTCGAATAGCAATATATTCACGTAAAGCACCCAAAGCGTTCCCCCCATTGTGCCAGTAAAGGAATACCATTGCACCCAAGAAGGAGTGATAGAAAACACGTTGCCGAACATGAGCCAAGGCCAAGACATTTCCCAACGCAAGTGCAAGTATTCAAATGCTACCCAAAACAATGGCAATGTGAAGGCGGCATATTTCAGATTTAATTTCCTTTTCGTAAAATGAAAAAGTTGAACTGTAAGAGCCATGAAAAGCGCGTTCAGAATGATTGCCATCGCTGCTCCTCCTCCTGATGCATTCCATACCCACCAAGTCGTTCCAATATTGTAGATGAAAAATGTTAAATAGGCATGGATAAACACTTTACCACTGCGGTACCTTTTTTCAGTAATATTCTGTTCGACAAACAATAAAGGAATCCATGCGATAAAAACTAACGGCGTCAAACTTCCCGTAAATGGGAAAGAAACAATCATCAAGATCCCCGAAAGAATACTGAAAAGATAGCGCTGGTATCTCTGCATGTGAAACATCATTCAAAAGTACCGAATTTTTTATGCAAAAAAAGGGAGAAGTACACCTTCCCCCTTTCCTTAATCGTATATTCTCAGATTATTTGAAGATAATCACCATCTCTACACGTCGATTTTTTTGTCTTCCCTCTGGGGTGTCATTAGGCGCAATTGGCTGTGATTCCCCGAAGTACAAGACATAAAACCTTGATTCTTCGACACCTTTAGAAGCCAAATACACTTTCACCGCTTCAGCACGTTTTTTCGAAAGAACTAGATTTTTCTGATCATCACCAACATTGTCTGTATGTCCTGTCAACTGAAGTCCCCATGTTGGTTTCTTTTTCAATACTTCTGCCAATTCATCCAAAGAAGCAAATGATGTTGCCTTTATAATGTCTTTTCCGTTTTCGAACTCTAGTGCTGAGAAGGCAGTTTTCAAAATTTCTTCCACCTCTTTCTCAATCACCGGACACCCTTTGTTTGAAACAGGACCTGCTGTTGCTGGACAATCATCATCTTTATCTAGTACACCATCATTGTCGGTATCTTGGTAAGGACATCCTTTGTTTGGAATTGGTCCAGCCAAATTCGGACAGTCGTCATCTTTGTCCAACAATCCATCTTTATCCGTGTCAGGCCATGGACAACCTTTGTTTTCTTTCGGACCCGCTTTCTCTGGGCAGTCATCCAAGAAATCGAACAAACCATCCTTATCTGTATCTGGGCAACCTTGATTTTCAAGTGGACCATTTACATCTGGACAAGCATCTTCATCATCTTTGATACCGTCACCATCCGTATCAGGACAGCCTCTAAAGCGCTTCAATCCTGCCACATCTGGACAGTCGTCCTCTGGATCGATGATGCTATCATTATCGCGGTCAGGACATCCTTTGAATTGAAGTACTCCAGCCAATTCAGGGCATGCATCCTCTTTGTCAATAATTTTATCTCCATCCGTATCTGGACAGCCTCTAAATTCAGCAGGACCGGCCACCTCCGGACAATTGTCGTCAGTATCCTTGATACCATCACCATCTGTATCCGGACATCCTTTAAATGCCCAAATACCTGGAACGATATCACATTCATCCAATTTATCAGAAACCTTGTCATGATCCTCATCCGAAGGATGACCATAAAGCACAGGTACACGGAGACCCATATAGAATTCTGTTCCGCGCACTTTTCCGACTGCTAACAATGTTCTAAAATCCGTCATCCCGATTGTCAAAGGACCCAAGCGCGTTGCTATACCTGCTCTAAAACCTGAATACTGATTGTACGACATTGGAAGATAAACGCCTATCCAAGGGTGATCAAATGACGGGGTGATTGAAAATTGATTCGCAATATGAACATGATTTCCTTTTTGCTTAGACAACACATTTAACATACCTGTAGCATTCACATAAAACCAGCTGCCAAGATGATAATCTACTTGAAGGCTCAATGCCGTCGGTGTTTTCATGAAATACGTTGAACCAACATCTTCCCCTGCAGTCCAATCTGGAGAAGATAGTATTAGGCTGTCCACCGTTCCATTAAAATCCGCTAGTGAAGTATCCGCATCAAAAGTGTGTAAGTCGAATAAATTAGAAGAATTGATAGAGAAATTGCGGCTGTTTTCACCTTTCTGGAATTTCATTCCTCCCATATCTAGAAGAGAAACCCCTGCGCGCAACTTGTATTTGTTTGTATTTCTTCTCCAAATGTTTGTTTCGCCATCCATGTCATACTTATGTTCCTTCCAGTCGGGGCGCCATTCGTAAACAAATCCCAGGTCACCACCCAAACCGAAGCTAGACGTTACAAAGCCCGGAGTGGCCGATGTAGCTACTCCATTCACATTTGCAGAGTATCCATAACTGAAGTCTCCACTCAAAGAATTCGAAAAATCAGCATTTTGTAGATCGTATTTAAAGTTGTTCGTATGGATATACATCGAAGCAATTCCTGTTAAATACTTCAAGCGCCCACCCACTTTCATAAAGTGTTCACCATCATCCTTGATTACTTGACCATAGTTGAATCCATATTCGCCCCAGGTCATGTGTTGAACGGAGAAAAGTTCCTCATTGAATGTTGTATTCCACAAGGAAGGATAGTCCAATGAGTTTTCTGCGAGGACGATCAACTGAGGGTCTACATTATCAATGTTGGTAATTGAACGAAGCTTTGTAGAAAATCCAATCGCTATTTTCGGATTGACATGGAAAGCAAAATTGAGAATGTCCAGTTGTATGTTATTGTATGCTCCTACTGATTTCGTTGATGATTCCGCATAGTTCTTGACGATGAATTGATCGATAAAATCTTGTCCATCTTGCGGTGCCCATGAATTGTATACTGTTGAATCCAAGAAAGATTTCGTCCACCAAGCAGGCATTCCTTTCGTATCGAAAGACATGGCATTCGTGTAGAAATTAAAAGTCGAGCTTCCAAGATTGATGTCAACCACAAATCTTCCATCGACGAAGCTTGCAGGTTGGAGGTCCGTCCCCATGACTCCCGCATAATTACTGTTGATTACCCCCAAGTAATTCTGAGAAAATGATGTCGAAGCAGAGCATACTGCTATACTGAATAAAAAACGCTTCAAAAGTTTCATAAGTTCTTATTAATCAATTGTATATTGTATCAGGTAATCATCGACGATTGTCGTTAATCGCAAATTCACACCGACATTGTGAAGGAGACATTTTGTACTTCCCTCAATTCTTCTTTCCGTATACCTATCCCCTGAGAGAAGGTATAAATAAACATTGTTTTCCAACCCATCGATGATGGAAATTACCGTTCCTTTGCTCGATCTACATGCACTTACGGATTCCACCTCGCTGCATTCGGTGATAAATCCTCCCACGCTGCTAAACGAGCGATCGTAGACGTCAACTCGGCCAGATGATACCGCAGCGAATAATTCTCTCGCCCCATCAAAAGTAGCAAAGACATTCGATGATGAACTAGACAAATCTGTTGGATTCCCTTTTTGATCATACCTCACGAGTCGGTTGCCTCCCGCTACCATGAATATGAGTTCATTTCCCTTGATCGACGCTGAGGCATTACCGGAAAATGCAATTGTTCGCAATTCTCGTCTACGATCTGCTTCATAA
>JAJTDQ010000108.1:0-3971 GCA_021300505.1 Cryomorphaceae bacterium | reverse complement strand
ATAAACAGTATAGCGACCATCACTTTGTACCCCATAAAGCACTTTACCTTGACTAATCCAAGCTTCTGGGAGGTTTTTCACACCAACAAGCCCTGTAGAAATGGAGGACACCACCTTCCCTGACAAGCTAATTGTCAGTATTTCACCTCCTGTGGTCATCAAGACACCATACCCACGTCCTCCAGATAAATAAGCGCTAGTTCCAGTACTCGCCGTTTTTCCTTTTAAATTCATTGGAAACCCATTTAAGAGATCACCATTTTCTTTGAATGCTGTAACCTTAGTGGATGTCGTCACCATATAAACAATCCCATCTCGCTCCGTTTGCACACTGCTAACTTGCCCAATTACACGACCATTCACGCGACCTTCCCAAGCGCGTTGACCACCTTTAAATCGAATCACTTTGCCGCTTCTTGAGACGACAAAAGCATTGCCATTTCCTGCTTCAACTAAAAAATCTGCGATTTGATCGTCTACATGCATCGTGAATGATTCCAGGGCACTTTCATCGTCAATATTGAGAGATTTCTCAGGCATAGTTACGATTGTCTGCAAGATTCTATCACGGTAAATGGACTTGCTGAAATGAAGTGTTGCTCCAAAGTTTCGTTCAGATACCTTTCGAGGTAAATCACCAAAAATCAGTCTAAATCGCTCACTGTCACGTTGCAAGGTACTGCCCATTTTATACGCTGCAACAATTTCTTCACACACTGCTTGATCATCCGCCAAAACGACAAAGTCTCCCATAAGGTATGCATGAAAACCCATGGACGTGGACTTTGGAAAAGCCGCTGTTAATTTAATTCCAGTAAATTGAGCATGCTCCTCATTTTCAGGATCTATTTGTGCTAATTCGTACAAAACCTGTAGCGGATTTTGACCATCAATATAATCTGAAATTAATGCTGTGTTTCCTTTGTAGGCAACTTCAACAAAACCCGTTGAAGACCATTTTGACATTGGCCCTTCGGTATAATCGACATCCAAGCCCTTTCGGTATTCCTTCTCATAGAAATGATAAGAATTTATTCCTGCTGGAAGTGCAGGTAGAAAAACGTCTGCATCGTCCACCTGACGCCCTTTGATGTGCTCATCATTCTTCGTGCGAAATTCTACGACGCCACCCTCTCGTGCATAGATATCAGACATTTCAACTCCAGTATCAACGAATGAAATCAATGCAGCACTTGATTTACGATCAAAGGTTGACCACCCTTCAACTTGAGTTGTTGAGTACTCTTTTTTTGAGAAATAAAGAAAATCGCGCAAAAAACGAAGTTTAAACCCATTCACAGAAAAGTTTCTAAGTCCGTTCTCCGTCAGTTTCCAACCTGCCTTACGGCACAGATTTTTTATATCTGCCAAAGACCACCCGTGTTTTTTTTCAACCATAAAATGATCGCGAGTATCACTTACATATAGTGTATATTGGTTATCTAGGTGCAACAACAACGGATTAACCAAATTTATAACGTGTTGGTTTGGTTCAAAACCGAGAAAAGCGAGGTTTACCTCATCCACACGATTTATGATGAGCAATCTTTCGTCTTCTTTGCCAAAAACTGCACCTGGTGAAAGTGAATCCTTCGTTTCTACAATTTCCAACGCCACATATCCAATCCATAGTACGCTGATTAAGCCAAGACCAATGAGTAGATAACGTGTAAACATAGAAAGACTAATTTGCCCAAAAATACAGCATTGAATCAAGGGACAGAGGACCTGAAGCCAATAGAAATGAACATTGAAATGTTTACGCGAACAACTCCAGTTGAGTTGGAGAAAGTAAGGTAAAACTCATACGGTGGAAAGGCGTTGTCCCATGTTTCGCAATCGCTTCACGGTGTTTTTGCGTTGGATATCCTTTATTGGAAATCCAATCATACTCGGGGAATTGATGATGTAGATCCAACATGTAGTCGTCACGGTACGTTTTAGCCAAAATCGATGCTGCCGCTATGCTTAGGTATTTGCCATCACCTTTTACTACGCAAGTTGCCGGAATGGACTTGTATGGTTTGAATCGATTGCCATCAATTAACAAATGTTCGGGCACCATTGACAAGGCATCAACAGCATTATGCATCGCTAGAAAACTAGACTGTAAAATATTTATTTGATCAATTGTTGGCGCATCTACAAAAGCAACGGAATAGGCCAAGGCTTCACGCTCAATTTCACTGCGCAACAGGGTACGTTTCTTCTCGCTAAGTTGTTTGGAGTCGTTCAACGTGCCGCTGACAAAGTCTGGAGGAAGTATCACCGCCGCAGCAACAACTGGTCCTGCAAGACAGCCACGCCCTGCCTCGTCACATCCCGCTTCAACAAGTCCTTCATGGAAAAATGGTAAAAGTTTTGCCATAGGAACAAATATGGCAAAAAAATTGTAGTTTAGTGCGACCAACCTAAGTGGAAGGTACAACCAATTACATTAAAATTACGTCTGACGAAAAAACCAATATTATGAAATCAATCTTTGTTTTGTTGACTACTTTGTTCCTTGCGGGAACTTCAGCCCTTGCACAAGACCGTTCAACTGTTGCAACAGCGCAGTCTAAAGCTGAATTGACTGCTAGTAAGTCTTCTGGTAAGTACCTCATTACGCTTCCTGATGGAATGACTTCGGAAGAGGTTGCCGAAAACTCAAAATTCTACACACGTATTTTCACCATTTCGTTTGATGAAAAATCAGATGTAGCAACGATCACAATGATTGAAAACTCTGACAAATCACGTCACGTCATCGTTCGTTTCTTGACTTCATGTGGAGTTCAATCCGTTTTGGTTGAAGGTCGTGAAATGATGCTTGAAGATTTCTTTACGAATTACATGCTCTAATCACTAGAGATTCTATTTTTTTTGAAAAGGGTGCTGAAGGCATCCTTTTCTTTTTTAATCTATTTCGGTTTGCTCAAAATATTCCATCTTTGTAAAAAATAACACCATGAAAAAATTCCTTATCGCTTCAATGTCAGTTGCACTTTTGATTTCCTGTGGTGAGCAAAAAGACGAAAACGCGATTGTTCTAGGCAAAAGCTATGGTCCTGTAAAAGTGGATACTGCTCAAGCCATGACCGTAAAAGAAATGCTAGATGCGTTCGACGGAAACAAGGGAGAACAAGAATTCACATTTATCGCACCAATCGATGAGGTATGTGCTAAAGCAGGATGCTGGATTAACGTTGATAAGGGAAATGGAGAAACATTCATGGTGCGTTTCAAAGATCACTTCACGATTCCTCCAAAAACAAAAATTGGCACACAAGCATACTTGCATGGAAAAGCCTACATGGATACCATTAGTGTAGAACTTTTGCGTCATTTTGCTGAAGATGCAGGAAAAAGCAAGGCTGAAATTGACAAAATCACGAAGCCTGAATTTGAGCTTGGATTTGAAGCAGATGGAATTACACTTGTGAAATAAGTACAAACAACACATCATTAAGCAGGCTCAGGTCTGCTTTTTTTTGCTAAAAATTCACCTATGATTAAATCCATCCCCATCGATCAATTCCTTGCCTTAAAGAAGGTTGTTCCCATCATCGATGTGCGAAGTCAAGGTGAATTTGCGCAAGGACATATTTCTGGTGCTATCAACATCCCCATTTTGGATGACGACGCACGAAAGATTGTCGGTACCATGTATAAGCAGCACGGAAGGCAAACTGCGGTATTGAAAGGTCTTGAATTGACCGGGCCAGAAATGAGTTCGACCTTACGAAAGGGAATAAAGGTTACCCCGGACGGACGGGCATTGGTACACTGTTGGCGCGGAGGAATGCGGAGCGAATTTTTCGCCTTTTTAATGCACTATTATGGATTTGAGTCCATCGTGCTTGAAGGTGGTTATAAAGCCTATCGTGGGGCTGTACATGAGTCATTTAATAAGAAGTATGACATAAAAGTCCTGACCGGAAAAACGGGTTCCGGGAAGACTGGGATTTTACATGCACTAAAACAAAATG
>JAJTDQ010000008.1 GCA_021300505.1 Cryomorphaceae bacterium | reverse complement strand
GAATCATCTCTGGAGAAGTCGTTGCCCGCGAGGTCATGAAAAAATTTAAATAATTGGTCAACACTTTGAAATGTTGATTGTTACACTACAAAACCGAATACGAATATGAAGACATTGTTTGATAGCGTATCCCACGAGATGAGTCAGCTGACAACCAAGCGTTACAGTACCTCCTTTTCCCTTGGAATTAGTTTTTTACACAAAGACCTACACAAGCCAATATATGCCATTTATGGTTTCGTGCGCTTTGCAGATGAAATTGTGGACAGCTTTCATGACTTTGACAAAGAGGCTTTATTGGCCGACTTCAAACAGCAGACGTACGCATCAATTGAACAAGGTATTTCATTGAATCCAATTTTGAATAGCTTTCAATGGGTTGTCAATGCCTATCAAATTCCACATGAGTTGATCGAAACATTCCTTCAGAGCATGGAAATGGATTTGGACAAGAAAGCTTATGACTCGAGCAAATACGAACAGTACATACTCGGATCCGCTGAAGTTGTGGGCTTGATGTGTCTCAAAGTATTCGTGAACGGCGATGAAGCCGAATACAATCGTTTGAAACCAGCAGCAATGAAATTGGGATCTGCATTTCAGAAAATCAATTTCTTGAGAGACTTGAAAGCAGATTATCAAGAGCTTGGACGAACTTACTTCCCTGGAATTGATTTAAATGAATTCAATGCAACAGTTAAGAAAGAAATCGAAGCGGACATTGAAATCGATTTCCAACTTGGTTATGAAGGAATCAAACAACTTCCTAAAAACGCACGCTTTGGTGTTTACATGGCCTACATCTACTATTATAAGTTGTTCAAGAAAATTAAAACAACAACCGCGGATACTATTCTGAATGAACGCGTGCGTATTCCGAACAACAAGAAATACCGTTTATTTCTAACTTCATACTTGCGTCACAACCTCAATTTACTGTAAGAATGCAATTCAATTTCAATGACGTCGTGCTTGTGGACAGCGATGACCAAGAAATTGGAACTTGCGAAAAAATAGAGGCCCACGTAAAAGGCTTGCTTCACCGCGCTTTTTCGATCTTCATTTTTAATGATGCTGGAGAATTGCTTTTGCAACGTCGTGCTTTTGGGAAATACCATTCCGAAGGATTGTGGACGAACACCTGCTGCAGTCATCCAGCTCCAGATGAAACGACGAGTGAAGCTGGAAATCGACGTTTAATGGAAGAGATGGGTATGGAGTGTGAACTTCATGAGTCATTTACTTTTGAATATAGGGCCACATTGGATCATTCATTGACCGAACACGAGTTGGATCATGTTCTTTTTGGTTATTCAAACGAAGCACCGAAACTCAATCCTGAAGAAGCAATTGATTATAAATGGGTTGCTTTGGAAGAACTAAAAAATTCAATCGCGACTCAACCCGAATTGTTTACCGCATGGCTAAAAATTATCCTGCGCGATCATTATCAACACATAGAATCATTTTCGCGTTATGAAAGTCTGTCGGAGAGAAACATTTAATGCTGCACATCGTCTCTATAACGAGCATTGGAGTGATGAAAAGAATTTTGAAATCTTTGGGAAATGCAGTAACCGCAACTTCCATGGTCACAACTATGTTCTGGAAACTTGGGTAGACGGCCCTATTGATGACGAAACAGGATATGTTATCGACCTGAAGATGCTCAAGCAGCTCATTCGCGATGAAATTACAGAGCGTTTTGATCACCGAAACCTCAACTTAGATTGTCCTGAATTTAAGGCTCTAAAACCCTCTGCTGAGAATATTGCCTATGTCATTTGGCACCTCCTCAGGGCTAAATTAGACACGAAATATCAACTTTCCGTGCGCCTTTGGGAAACCGAAAATAACATCGTGGAATACTCCGGGATATGACAAGTATTTTTTGGCACCGTCGAGATCTGCGCATTGAAGACAACGCTGGATTGTACAAGGCGCTATCTAAAAGTACTTCTGTTACGCCTATTTTCATTTTCGACACAACCATACTAGATAAGCTTCCGAAAAATGATCAACGTGTCATTTTCATTCATCAGGAAATTGGGCGCCTAAAGAAAGAATACCGCAATTTGGGATCAGACCTCCGGGTGGAATATGGAATTCCTACAGAACTTATTCCTGCGATAGCGAAAGAAATCTGTGCGACAGCTGTTTATACCAATCGTGACTATGAGCCCTATGCCAAGAAACGGGACCTAGCACTTTTCGAGACACTTAAAAATAGCGGTATTGCCTTCATCGGAACTAAGGACCATGTCATTTTTGAAAAGGATGAAGTACTTAAGAATGATGGAGGACCATATACCGTTTTTACACCTTATTCACGCAAATGGAAAGATTCCTTAAACGACTACTTTCTCAAATCCTATCCTACAGAAAGGTACTCCGCATCACTGACTAAACAAAAACAAAACGACTGTATTTCACTGGATGCCATGGGATTTTCATCCGAACAACATGTGGAATTTCCAGCGAAAGTATTTCCCACTCAGATCATAAAGGAGTACACTGAAAAACGTGATTTCCCAGCTATCTCGAGCACAAGTAAACTTGGATTGCATTTGCGTTTTGGAACCATCAGTATTCGTGCACTTGCACGTGTAGCGGTAAAATCCAACGAGACATTTTTGAATGAATTGATCTGGCGAGATTTTTACCAGATGATCATTCACCACTTTCCACATTCAGCAAGCGATGCTTTTCGTCCAATTTATGACCGAATTCCTTGGGAACACAATGAAGCACATTACAACGCATGGTGTGAGGGTAAAACCGGTTATCCGCTCGTCGATGCAGGCATGCGCGAATTGAATGCGACGGGCTTTATGCATAACCGTGTACGTATGGTTGTCGCGAGTTTTTTAAGCAAGCACCTCCTCCTCGATTGGCGTTTGGGTGAAGCCTACTTTGCTGAAAAATTGCTCGATTACGATTTGGCCAGCAATGTCGGTGGTTGGCAGTGGGCCGCAGGATGTGGTTGTGATGCCGCGCCGTATTTCCGAGTGTTCAATCCGCACAGTCAGCAAGAAAAATTCGATAAAGAATTTATTTATACTCGTAAGTGGGTGCCCGAATTTGGAACACCTGCTTATCCGCAACCCATCGTCGAACATTCATTTGCACGACTTCGCGCCATCGAACGGTATAAAACAGCACTCAATGAGCAATAAATCACTTTCTGTCGGGGACCTATGCCCCGCTTTTTCCTTGTTGGATCAACATGGTGCAACGATCAACTTTTCCGACCTGATCGGTAAGCAAATTCTTGTCATTTACTTCTATCCAAAGGACGATACACCCGCTTGTACAAAGGAGGCCTGTTCATTTCGCGATAGCCACGCAGACTTTGCTGATTTGGGTTGCAAGGTGATTGGAATCTCCTCGGATAGCGTTGCTGCACATTTAAAATTCGCTGAAAAATACCGCCTCAATTTCACATTGTTGGCTGATGAGAAAGGCGCAGTACGCAAAGCATTCGGTGTTCCTCGTACATTGTTTGGAATTCTCCCAGGCCGAGTGACCTACATTATCGATAAAAAAGGCACAATACAAGGAGTTTTCAACTCCATGACAGATCCTTTGGGTCATATCGCACATGCTCTTGAAACTGTTCGGGCCTTGCAATCCGTTGATTGACATTCATCTACTTTTAACCTGACCAAAATCTTTTCTCCGACCAAGGGATTTACTCAACTTTGTGTAAACCACCCTAGTGATGAAAGGAATAAAAGTAAACATTGAAAAAGCGACACAGGAAAACACCGATTTTCGGCATGTGTTGTACACCTCGAGCCACAGTCAGCTCGTGCTCATGCACTTGCTACCAGGGGAAGATATTGGACAAGAAGTACACGAGGCCAATGATCAGTTCTTTCGCTTTGAGTCAGGCATAGGCAAGTGTATTGTTGATGGACATGAGTATGTCGTAAAGTCAGGCGACGCCTTGCTCGTTCCTGCTGGGGCTATTCACAACATCATCAATCTCGACGATGCTTCATCGCTCAAGTTCTACACCTTGTACGCTCCTGCACACCACAAAGATGGCATTCGCCGAAAAACGAAGAAAGAAGCGGAAACCTTTGAGGCACCCTTCGACGGTGCTACTTCAGAACAACCTTTTTATTCGTGATGAAAAATTTCCTCTACAGCAGCAAAGCGGAAGGCAAAGATTTCCTCCAGCTTTTTCTTCACGATGATCGGATGTACCATTTTCCCGAGCACACCCAAAGGCAGTTCGTAGGAGACGATATCCGTCATCTCGACACCCCCTTCTACCGCTTTGAAATGGTGCTCGTGGTGCCAAATACTGTACGGCCCTTTACGCTGTTCATCGACAAAGAACTTCCCCTCCTCGACATGCGTGATTTCCGTGATCCACTTCATCGGGATATTCATTAACGGACGAACACGGTACTCGATCATCATGCCTGGATACATTTTCTCAGCGACCTCCGTCAAGACATCGAAACCCATGTATTTTGGCGTGATGCGCGACAAGTTAGCCGGTGAAGAAAAGAAATCCCAGCAGGTGTTTAAATCTGTTTTGACGAATTGGGTGCGCTTGAGTTGATACATAATTGATCTTTTGAATAAAACACGTAGTGATGGGAAATGTTTAGCATGTAGCTTTGTGCTGTGCATTGCCGAAAATTGGAATGACGAACAAATGTCCTATACACCATAATCATGACTTATTCGGGGCTTGTTTGTTAACGTTCAATATCCTTTTTTCGAACTATCGTAAACAAATCACTTTCCAAGCGCACATAACCATGATCGTAGCAGAAAAAATGATCAATACCCTCTCTAGTTCTATAGGTGTTGGTGAAATAATGAAAATTGAATCCCTCCTCCGCCAATTGAAGCCCAGTAACAGCATGGTTTTCTTGTAGAAGATACTCTTTCAAGATTCGCCGGTTTTTCCGTAAAATATTATTGACTCGCCGCATGTGTTCGGTCGCATCTTCATTTTTCCGGTTATTGAATGTGTTTCGGCAGTAATCGGAACAGAATTTCTGATCCTTACGCCCAGTCAATACATGACTGCATTGTAGACAGGTTCGTCGCATCATAATCGTAAGTGGTTAGCTATACAATGTTAACAATAATTAACAGCACTTCCAAAGGTGTTGGGGTGAATGTTTGTCAACTTTGTGTGTTTCGCACAAAAAACTAGAATGAACGAGAATTCAAGCACTACAAATACGCCAGCAGAGGCACTTCGACTGCTTAACGATAAAATCCAATTGGAATTTATATTGATCAAAAGGCTCAAAGAAGAAATCGGTAAAGTCATTGTTGGACAATCCTACATGGTCGATCGTTTACTGATTGCTTTACTGGCAGATGGTCACGTGCTCCTCGAAGGTGTTCCAGGATTGGCAAAAACATTGGCCATTAAAACCCTTTCTGAAGCTATTGATGTTCAATTTAGTCGCATTCAGTTCACTCCAGACCTTCTGCCCGCCGATGTGACAGGAACCATGATCTACAATCAAAAGAGCGAACAATTTACCGTAAAGAAAGGACCTGTTTTCGCCAATTTCGTGTTGGCGGATGAAATCAATCGCGCACCGGCAAAAGTGCAAAGTGCCTTACTCGAAGCCATGCAGGAACGACAAATTACGATTGGTGACACAACCTATCCATTGCCGAACCCATTCTTGGTATTGGCGACGCAAAACCCAATCGAACAAGAAGGGACCTATCCACTTCCGGAAGCTCAAGTCGATCGATTTATGCTGAAGGTATATCTCGGATACCCGAACAAAGAGGAAGAAAAACAAATCATTCGCGGGAACGTCGTAACAGGTGGATTACCATCGTGCGTGAACGTCATGAAAGCGGAAGATATTCAACGCTCTCGTGCACTTGTTCGAGAGGTATATTTGGATGAGAAGATAGAACAGTACATCGTAGATCTTGTCTTCGCCACGCGTGAACCTGAAAAATATGGCCTAGGATTCTTGTCGCCATTGATCTCTTTCGGATGTTCCCCTCGTGCAAGCATTAATCTCGCATTGGCAGGAAAGGCTCATGCCTTTTTGAATGGAAGAGCGTATGTTGTCCCTGAAGATATTCGCGCAGTTGCGCCAGACGTCATGCGTCACCGCATTGGTTTGACCTACGAGGCAGAAGCGGAAAACATGAATGCTACAGAAATCCTATCTCGCATCATCAGCAAAGTTGAAGTACCCTAATTGAATCGCGTGGAAACCTCCGAATTGCTCAAAAAAATTCGTCGCTTAGAGATCCGAACCAAAGGATTGACCAAGCACATTTTCTCTGGCGAATACCATTCAGCCTTCAAGGGAAGAGGAATGGCTTTCAGCGAAGTTCGGGATTACCATTTTGGAGATGAAATCAGAACAATTGATTGGAATGTGACCGCACGCTACAATGAACCTTATGTGAAGGTTTTCAATGAAGAACGCGAGTTGACCATCATGTTGGTGATTGATGTTTCTGGATCCACCAATTTTGGAACAACAGAACGCACCAAGCGTGACTTGGCCCTGGAAACCGCTGCGATATTGGCTTTTTCAGCGATCGAAAACAACGACAAGGTGGGTGCTATTTTCTTGAGCGACACCATTGAAAAGTACATTGCGCCAGAAAAAGGAAAGAAACACACCTTGCTTATTTTGAGGGAGTTGATGAGTTTTAATCCCAAAACAAAAGGAACGGACATCAACGAAGGATTAAAATTTCTTCGCAATACGCAAAAAAAGCGAACCATTAGTTTCGTCATCAGTGATTTCACGGACGATCACAACTTTATCGATGGCATGCGACTCACCGCAAAGCGACACGATACGATTGCCGTACGATTAAAAGATGAAGCAGAGGAAATCCTTCCAGACATGGGAATTGTATCCCTCTTCAATGCTGAAGTGGGCAATACAACTTGGGTCAATTCAAGTGATCCGGCAGTACGAGAACATTTTTCGTCACAATTTGCAGAACGCGAAACCCAACTTACCCAGGCATTCAATCGCGCAGGCATAGATCACGTTACGCTCAGAACGGACGATGATATCATTCGACCACTCATAACACTCTTTAAACATCGATAATGCGGGGATTCTTTGCCATAGTCGTTGTCATTTTCACTGGAATAATCGCTCGGTCCCAAGCGCCGTCGGCAACACTCTCACAAAATGATGTGCTGATTGGCAAGCGTGTCACATTAACCTATTTGGTGCCCCTTCCTACAGACGCTAGTTACATTCACATTCCGCTAAAAGGAAATTTTCCTTCAACAAAACCGGACGATACCAGCACTATTTCCACTTCAGACATAGAAATTATTGGAGAATTCATCGATACAGTAGTGCTGATTAAAGGAAAACGGTTTTGGAAAGGAAGTTATGTGCTTGTGCCTTGGGATGAGGGAATTTATCAACTCGCCGCTCAAAAAGTGAATATCAACGATGTAGATGTAACATTACCTGGTACAAAATTAAAAATGGTGGTGGGCAGTATTAACAGTAGTGGGATTAATCGTGTTTCTTCTTTGGTTCTTCAGAAGACAAAAAGTAACAAATACCGAGGAAAATCTTCTTACGCTGAAAGAAAAAACACTTCAATCGATTTTACAACTTGAGCAGAAAAGACTCTGGGAAAAGAACGAATTGAAGGAACATTATAGTGAGCTTTCGTTCATCTTACGCCAGTACCTATCTGAACGCTTTGGAATCAATCTACTCGAAAAAACAACCATTGAAGCACAGCTCATCTTGAAACACTATGGATTGAGTGAAAACCTACTTTCTGAGATTGGAATTATATTGAATGGTTCTGACATGGTGAAGTTTGCGAAATCTGCACCTGAAGAAAAGATTATTCGCGCCAACTTGGACGATTGCCGCAACATTGTTGAACAAACAACTGATGAAAGGTTAACACATGTTTGATCAATGGAACATCGCCTTTTGGGAGTATGAGTACTTCGCACCGCTTTGGTTCATGGCTTTGGCTTTGTTACCCATCGCTTATTTCTTCTGGCGGAAAAAGGAGCAACAAGCACCAGGATTCTTCAAATTCACCGGAAAACCGACTGAACAGTCAACTTTTTCAAGTCGATGGATTCCTATTCTTCGTTCGATCATCGCGCTTTCCTATTTATGTTCATTGGGAATGGTGATTGTCTCGATGACGAAACCTTACCATCCAGAATCGCCTGAAGGTATAAGCAATTCATTGACGGGCGCAGAGGAGATCGAATTGGTTTAGTGGTCTATGCGGGTGAGGCTTACACGGCGTGTCCAGCGACCATGGACCATGAAATTTTGAAGCAACAAATCGATGCTGTCTCCCCGGAAGGACTTGAGGGTGGAACAGCAATCGGCACAGGCCTCGGAACCGCAGTAACTCGCTTGCGCAACGATAGTTTGCCTTCGCGAGTAATCATCCTTCTCACGGATGGAACAAATACTGCAGGTGATACCGATCCAATCACGGCAGCTGAAGTCGCTCGTGCCAAAGGAATTCGTGTTTATACCATTGGCGTTGGTAGCAATGGCGAAGCCCCAACTCCCGTTTCCACACCTTTTGGCGTTCGTTACGAGAATATGCCCGTTGAGATTGACGAAGAAGTGCTCATGAAGATCGCGACATTAACGAATGGTCAATATTTCCGAGCAACAGATGAAGCCAGTCTGCAAACAATCTATAAAGAAATCGAACAGCTTGAAAAGCAAAAATTAACAGACAAACGCTATTCATCGGATCCACCGGCCACGCCCATGGCATTTTTAAATTGGGCCTTCGTGCTCGTCTTCTTGACTTGGATTGTTCAACGAATTGTATTTAGAAATGAGCAATAAAATCCAACATCGCATCCCAGTGCTGCGCATGCTGTCCAAGACTTTACTCTTTGAGTTAGGATTTTGGTTCATTTTCCTATTGACCTTGCTTACCTTCGGATTTTTCACAGAGGAATCCGAAAAATCACATTTGGTTTTTTTGAAGATTGACCAACTTTGGTTGCTCCTCATTTTGCTTCCGGTTTATCTACTCTATTGGTACAGTCTGAAGAAATTGAATTCGCGCATGAATCAAATTTCAGCCAAAGCTCAAGCCTCGGTTTTTCAACCCATACATCCAAATACGTCCCTAATTCATTTCCTCTTATTTCGATCATTGCTCGTCTTTCTCATTTTGGCCATGGCGCAACCTTCAATTGGCAAAAAACGTGAACGTTCAAGCACAAAAACACTCGAATTGGTCGTTTGTCTAGACGTTTCCAATTCAATGAACACCAAAGACATGCGCGGCGGAAGTTCACGATTGGTGGTGGTGCTTATGTGCAACTGCCTATGACTTCAGACTATTCCGCAGCGAAACTATTCATCGATGAAATTGAAACGTCGATGTTCTCGAATCAAGGCACCAACATTAAAGCGGCCTTACAAACGGCGAATACGATGTTCACCAAATCCAACACCTCCAAGGGTATTTTACTCATCACAGATGGAGAAAATCACGAGGATAATCCATCAGCCATCATTGATTCCATTCGTGACAAGAACATTGAGATGGCCATCTTGGGAATTGGTTCCACAAATGGAGGTCCTGTTCCAAATGACCCACTTCGTCCCGAACTTGGGTACAAGCGAAATGGACGTGGGCAGCTGGTAGTTTCACGCATGAATCCCAACCTTATTCGAAAAATTGCTGCTCAATCTAAGGGGACGGCAGACGTTACAGCGGAAGGATTCCCAGATTTGAAGCCTATTTTAACAGAAATTAACCGAATGAAGCGCTCAACAGGCCAAGAACAGGAGTTTGACGTAGCGCAAAATCAATATCAAATTCCGTTATGAACATGGCCCGTACTGCCTATTCGAAGAATGATTTCAAGCTTGCCTTACAGTACTACAAATCAGCGCAGAAGAAAGCTCCAAAATCCATCAACCTTTCCAACGAAATCGGTCAAACGGCCTATCGTTTAGGTGATTTCAATGCAGCGGCACAATGGCTGAGTAAATCAAAAATTAAAAGCAACAAAAAACAAGCAAGGGTTCACCACAATCTTGGCAATAGTTTCATGCAGCAAAAGCAGTATGCACAAGCGGTTGAAGCGTATAAAAAGTCCTTAAAAAAAAATCCGAGCAGCGAAAAAACCAGGTATAACTTATCCGAAGCAATTCGTAAGTTGAGAGAACAGCAGAAAGACAAAAACAAGAACGACCAAGATCAGCCGAAGAACTCAAGCAACGAACAAAAAAAGAAACCGGCGAAAAAAAATAGGAATCCAAAGAATCAGAAAAACGATGGAAATGGCGCCAATCTACCTAACACTAGTGTAGATCGTTTGCTCGACCAATTGACGCGCGCAGAGGCAGCCACCAAGAAAAAATTGAACAAAGGAAAAGAAACTAACGTAGTAATGCGTTCAGGAAAAGATTGGTGATGAAATATCTACTTGCACATATCGTACTTTTCGTTTGTTCGTGGAACGCATTTTCACAAAAGCCTTTGGTGCAACTGACCGTTGAACCGAAGACCGCTAATGTGGGAGATGTGATCACGATTTCTGTGAAATCAAACATACATGGCGATATAGAGGTAGATCTCCCCCAGGCATTCACGCAAGGGTATGACATCATGAATGGTATGGAGCAGGAAACCGACTACAACACCGGCCGCACTGTTACCTATTATTTTTACTCACACACCGGCACAATAGACAAAGAGGGAACATTCACCATTGGTCCCGCCTATGTGAAAAAAGGAAATAAAGTCTACCGCTCAAATACAGTAAGTGTCACCATCAAAAAAACAGCCCCTGAAGTTCAATCTGATGTTCAACTGACTGCCAGACAGTTGCGTGAGCCCGCTTTTGGAATCATTACGCAATCGGCTAAATCAATTTATGAAGGACAGCCACTTGTTTTATCCGCGAAAATTTACACCCGGTTCAATGCCACGCATCTCGAAAATTATAAAACGTTCGCTATGGATGGTGTTATTGACAAGCACGACATTGGTAATTCAAGCCGCATCTTATTGGAAGAAGCGCGCATTCGAGGGAACAGTTATTACACCTTTGACTACGACAAAAAAGTAGTTTTCCCGACAGGATCAGGAAAAAAGAAAATCGAACCATTCAAACTCATCTTACATAGTGCCTTCGATGCTGTATCTATCATCTCATCAGGCGCTTCTGTTGAAGTTAAATCTCTGCCAGCGGGGGCGCCATCAAGCTTTTCCGGCGGTGTAGGTACATTTAACATTTCTCGTGACGTGTCAGACACACGCATGCGTCAAGGGGATGTGTTCACCATGAAAGTAACCATTGCAGGAACCGGGAATTTACAGAACATCGAAGAACCGAAGCTGGACCTTCCGGACGGATTTGTCCTCTACGGAGATCCTGTAATGACCGAAGATCTATCGTACAGTTTCAAAGGGGCTGAAGGATCCATCACTTTTGAGTTCAACATTCAAGTCAATCGCGCAGGTGATCTAACCTTACCGCGAACAACCTTTGCCTACTTCGATCCAATAAAAGAGAAATATATCGAGTCCGCCACAGAACCGATGATTTTGAAAATTCAACAAAATCCAAACTTCCAGAATACATCGAATGGCGAACAACCACTTACGAGCACGCTCGATTTTTGGGGTCCAATGCGCAACGAAATAGACGTTTCTGATGAGAAAAGATTGGATTTCGGAAGTTCATTGTATTGGGGATTGCTTGGTTCACCTTTATTCATTGCCTTCCTTTTCGGATTGTGGTTGAGAAGAAAAGATATGGCGCCAATTCAACCAGAGGCTCCTACTCGTCGTTCTCGTGAAGAAATCATTACTCAATTTGAAGATTTATCCAGAACATATTCGGAACGAAATGCCAACTTCTTTTCTGCCATTCAAGGCATCGTTGAAAAGGAAATCAATCAAAGCCTGAAATTATCAAACATGGCACCAAGCACCCGCGAGTTGATTGTGCATCAATTGATTAAACATGGTGCTACCGATGCGCAGATTTCTCGTTACACATCGTTCATGTCAACGTGTGAAAATGCCCAATACGGGATGGGGATTGAAGCGATAGATGCAGAAAACTTGCTTAATGAAGCTCGTCAATTTGTCCTTGAATTGCACAACGCATGAAATTAATTACCGCAATTCTAACACTATTAACTGGGGTTTATTCCTTTGCTCAAAGCGACTTCGAAAAGGCTGTAGCGATGAGCAATAGCAGAGAATATGACAAGGCGGCAAAGGTGTTTTTAAAACTTGCGGAACAAACCCCCGAAAATACAAGTGCCTACTTTAATGCAGGAAATTGCTACCGTCACCTGAACCAAAATGGGATGGCTATCTGGGCATACTTCAACGTACTCAAAAGAAATCCTTCAGACCAAGAAGCGTCGAAAAATATCGATGCCTGCAGAAAATCCTTGGGTTTGACCGATACCCCATTTCAAATTGCAACTCCATTTGAGCGTGCATTGATCAGTTTTGGACTTTCGACCTGGACCTATCTGAGTATTTTCCTGTCCTTTGCAGTCGGGATCTGTTTGTTTTTTCTATTGCGAAAGAACGATTTTTCTCGACATCCGTTACTCCGCATAGTCGGCTTCAGTTCCTCTATCCTGTTGTGTTTTTCCATTTTTTCAGCCTTCTTCACCCAAGAGTTTTTGCAACGAAAATCATTTGGTGTCATCGTTGAAAAATCAGCACCTGTTTTTGTGAATGACCTTGGCGAGCGATCGACTTTAACCTTACCCGAAGGAACCATGGTCAACTATGAAGGCCTCACAAAAACGAAAACATCCGTCACATTGCAAAACGGCAAAAACGTCTTTCTCAGAGATTCAGACATCCGTTGGATTTAATGACACATTGAAACACGTGTTTATTGAGTACCTTTGAAGCCGTAAATGAGTGAGCAACGCATAAATATCCGATCACTGGACTTCAATCAACTGAAAGAAGCACTGTCCGAACGTGGAGAAAAATCGTTTCGCGCCAAGCAAGTGTATGAATGGCTTTGGCAAAAAAATGTCCATACATTTAGCGACATGTCAAACTTAAGCAAGGAGCTTCGGACCCTGCTTGACCAAGAATTTTACATTGACCATTTAACAGTACGCGATCAGCAGATCAGCAGCGACAAAACCATCAAATGTGCCTTTGGTATTGATGATACAAAAGTGGTTGAGGGCGTTTTGATTCCGACCAGTTCACGCACCACAGCTTGTATTTCTTCACAAGTAGGTTGCAGTTTATCCTGTACCTTCTGTGCTACAGGAAAACTAAAACTGTTGCGTAATTTAAGTGCTGGTGAAATTGTTGATCAAGTGGTCTATCTCCGTGATCAAGCCGATTCGCGGTATAGCACCCCACTCACGAACATCGTATACATGGGAATGGGTGAACCACTGTTGAACTACAAAAATGTGCTTCGCTCTGTGGAAATGATTACCTCACCAGAAGGATTGGGAATGTCACCAAAGCGCATTACGGTTTCTACAGCAGGAATTGCCAAAATGATTCGCAAACTCGGGGACGACGATGTGAAATTCAATTTGGCCCTCTCACTGCATGCTGCCAACGATACCAAGCGAAGCAAAATCATGGAAATCAACGACAGCAATAACCTTGAGGAATTATCGGAGTCCTTGCAATATTTCCACGAAAAAACGGGCTCTCGTGTGACCTTCGAATACATCATTTTCAAAGATTTCAACGACCGCCTCGAAGACGCTCAAGAGCTTGCTTCTTTTGCACGATGTGTGCCTTGCAAAATCAATATTATCGAATACAACCCGATAGATGAAGGCGGCTTTCAACAAGCGAGTAAAGAACGTGTTGATGCCTTTGCTGCCTTTCTAGAATCAAAAAATTTGATCGTCAATGTTCGTCGCAGCCGTGGAAAAGACATTGATGCGGCATGTGGACAATTGGCCAATAAAAACAAGGCGATTGTTGAGCGCGCAGGGATTTTGAAGTGACGAATTACGAATTAGACAAAAGACCCGCTGCGCTATAAGACAAAAGACCGCTGCGCTGAAGGACTTAATCCAACTTCGAAGAGTTTAGTTTCAAACTCGTAATTCGTAATTCGTAATTCGTAATTCGTAACTTATAACTCGTAACAAACAAACTTCGTCCCTTTTCATTATATTTGTTTCCATGCGAACTGTCGATGAAATAATGCAACCGATACAGTCAGAAATGACTGAGTTTGAAGTGCGTTTTCGGCAGAGCATGAAGTCGAAAGTACCTCTTCTCGATAAGATTACCCACTACATTATTCGCCGTAAAGGCAAGCAGATGAGACCGATGTTTATCTTTCTTACAGCAAAGATGCTCGGGGAGATGAATGACCGTTCGTATGATGCTGCGTCTTTGGTAGAATTGCTCCACACTGCGACCTTGGTGCATGACGATGTGGTAGATGATGCCAACGAGCGCCGAGGTTTTTTCTCTGTAAACGCCTTGTGGAAAAATAAAATTGCGGTCCTTGTGGGAGATTACATGCTCTCACGCGTATTGTTACTGTCGATAGAGAAGAAGAATGTTCGATTGCTCGAAGTTGTTGCCCGCGCAGTACGAGAAATGAGTGAGGGTGAGCTGTTGCAAATTGAAAAAGCACGGAGGCTTGATATTACAGAAGAAGTATACTTCGAAGTGATTCGCCAAAAAACAGCTTCATTGATTGCAACATGTTGTGAGGCAGGAGCTATTTCAGTCGATCGAGAAGACATGAGCGAACGCATGCGGAAATTTGGAGAATTGGTGGGTTTGGCATTTCAAATCAAGGACGACATCTTCGACTACGGTACATCCGGGAATATCGGAAAACCAACAGGCTTGGATATCCGCGAACGCAAAATGACTTTGCCATTGATTTACACGCTAAACACAGCACCAAAAGAGGTTCGCAAGGAGCTCATCAATATTGTGAAGAATAAGAACGAACAAACCAAGCAAGTTCGCCGTGCCGTTGAATTGGTGATCCAATATGGCGGAATTGAGTATGCGCATGGTAAAATGTTGGAATTGAAAGCTCAAGCGTTGGATCTGTTGACTGACATTCCTGATTCGACTGCCAAGCAGTCGTTGATCGGTCTTGTAGAATACACCACAGTGCGTGAAAAATAAGAATGACGATGAATAAAATTATTACCCTTAGTATCCTTTGTTTTTTAATGTTAGCCAGTTGCGGAACGGGCGAAGAAACCGATGAAGCGATAGGTCCTCAAAAAAAGGAAGTGTTGGTCGAAGTAAAAGATGGGATTTACACAGAATGGTATCCTGGAAAAAAGAACATCAAGTACAAAGGTGGAATGACAAAGGATAAAAAGCGCACAGGACGTTGGGTTTTCTATTCTGAGAATGGCATGGAGCTTTCCACAACGATGTACGAAAATGGAATTCGTGAAGGATTTACGATTGTAAAGTATCCAAATGGAGGAATTCACTACCGCGGAGAATATAAAAACGACATTACTGTAGGTGTTTGGACCACCTATGACGAGAAGGGTAATGTCACAGACGAAAAAGACTTTGGATATCCGGTAGAATAATCAATGTCTAAAATCCCACCACATATTGTCGATGAGGTAATGCAGACGGCGCGGATCGAAGAAGTGATCGGCGAGTTTGTAAGCCTGAAACGTGCGGGATCGAACCTGAAGGGATTAAGTCCTTTTACGGATGAAAAAACCCCATCTTTCGTTGTTTCTCCCGCGAAACAAATTTTCAAGTGTTTTTCGACAAGTAAGGGTGGGACGGTAGTAACCTTTATCATGGAAAAGGAACATTTTTCCTTTCCTGAGGCCATCCGTTGGCTTGCCGACAAATACGGCATTCAAATACCTGAGGATGCACCTGAATCGGCAGAACAAATTGCAGCCACGACCGAACGTGAAAGTCTTTTTATCATCAATGAGTTTGCGAAGGAGCACTTCAAAGAGCGCATGCACAAATCCGAGGAGGGGAATGCAATCGCTCTTTCCTACTTCGAGGAACGTGGTTTTCGAAAGGATATCATTGAAAAATTTCAACTTGGGTATTGCTTAAATAGTGGTGATGATTTCACCAAAGCATCGCTGGCGAAGGGATATAAATTAGAATACCTAGAAAAGGTCGGACTCGTGAAGTCCAAAGACGATCGCCACTTCGACTTTTTCCGCGGTCGTGTCATGTTCCCAATCCACAGTGTTTCAGGTCGAGTTCTCGGCTTTGGAGGAAGAACATTATTCACCGATAAAAAAATTGCCAAGTACTTTAATTCTCCCGAGAGCCCAATCTACAACAAGAGTGAAATCTTGTACGGACTTTATTTTTCCAAGGGAGATATCATAAAATACGACAACTGTTTCTTGTGCGAGGGATACACGGATGTGATCAGCATGTACCAAGCCGGAATCCAAAATGTTGTTTCATCCTCCGGGACATCACTGACTAAGGACCAAATCAAACTCATTCGTCGGTATACCAACAATGTAACGATCCTTTACGATGGTGATGCGGCAGGAATCAAAGCTTCATTTCGTGGAATTGACTTAATTCTTGAGGAAGGACTCAATGTAAAAGTCGTGCTTTTCCCAGATGGTGAAGACCCCGATTCCTATTCTAAAAAGGCCAGTTCCGCAGAGCTTGAAACTTATATCAAGGAACATACACAAGATTTCATTTCCTTCAAATCAGATGTCCTTTTAAAAGAAGGAGAAAAAGATCCGATTAAACTCGCTGAGCTCATCAAAGACATTGCACATTCTGTGGCTTTGATTCCCGATCAAATCACGCGAACGGTCTACATGCAACAGATTTCAACGCGCTTTGGGATCAGTGAGCAAGTCGTTGCAGGTGAATTGATGAAGCTTCGGAAGAATGTTGTTTCCCAGCAATTGGAGCAACCAGAGCTTCGCGAAATAACAGCTCCAAAGGAATCGGAGCCACTGACCGAATTGCTTCCTAGAAAGGACCAAAATTCGTTATACCGAGATGAGAATGGTTTGGTACGCCTTTTAATTAAGTTTGGTACGCGTCTCGTTCAAATTGAACACGTCAATGAAAAGGGCGAAAAAGCGATGAGTGAAACCAGTGTAATCGAATTGATTTGTCACGAATTAGACAAAGATGGGCTAACATTCACTACCCCGCTATTCGAAACCATCTACCGCTTATTTCGTGAGGGGCTTTCAGAAAACACCCTGCTAAAAACGAGCTACTTCAAACATTTGGAGGACCAAGACATCGTAAGGTATGTCACTGATATCGAGTCTTCAGAACACGAATTGAGTACCCAATGGATCAATAAATACAACATTCAAACGCGCTCAGAATCAGATAAACTGAATGAAGCCGTAATGAATGCAGTCTATAGCTTTAAAGCAGCCAAAATTGAACAACGCATCGATGAAATTCGAGTTAAACTATCCACTGAAGAAGAACTTGAATTTAATGCCATGCAAGATTTAATTGCTGAGCAAATCCTATTGGAAAAAATCAAACTGGCATTTTCCGCAAAACTTGGCCGTATAATTTTGAGATAAAATGTTAAGTAAAACAATTTTCAATCTTGGTCCTTATGATGTGTGCTTTTGGAATATCATTTTCCTGGCCATCATCTTTTTTATTGCCATGATTCTGCGACGTGTGATTCATCGCTCTCTGAAACGCTACTTGCAAAACGCAAACATTCGCGTCGAAGGAAGAAATGTAACATGGCTGAAATTACTGAGCCAAAGCGTATACATCATTGCGGTGTACATTTCTGTACTAAGCTTTAATTTCAATAATGAGGATGTAACTTTTGGCGATTTCCTGAACTTCAACCTTATTGAATCAAAGAAGTTTACCCTCAGTTTCTACCATATTCTCTCCATCATTACGATCTTCTTCTTGGCGAGAATCATATTGAACGTTGTCAAATTGTACATCAGCAAGCGCTTAAGGCGTAAACCAGATTTCAATCCTGCAACGGAATTTGTCTATGTGCAAATCGCGAAATATGTGATTTACGTTTTTGCCATTCTTACCAGCCTCAAAGCCCTTGAAATTGACCTTTCTTTGTTGATTACAGGTTCACTAGGAATCTTTGTAGGACTTGGTCTTGGTTTGCAAGATGTATTCAAAGACATGTTTGCAGGCATTGTCCTTTTGATTGAGGGTAATGTCCGAGTTGGCGATATCGTTGAAGTTTCGAACGGCGGAAAAACAGAAGGATTTGTTGCGAAAATTTTAAAAATTAACATTCGAACAACTCAAATTGAAACGCGCGATGGAAATGTACTCATTATTCCAAATACAAAACTGACCCAAGAATACGTTGAAAATTGGAGCCATGGATCAGAGTTGTCGCGATTTAAGATTTTTGTAACCATTGAATATGGTTGTGATGCTGAACTGGTTACACGCCTATTGAAACAAGCCGCTTTGGCACATCCTAAAGTACGCAAGACAGAACCGATTGATGTTCGACTTTCACAGTTTGGGGATAGTGGTTTGGATATGGAGTTGGTGTTCTGGGCAGATCAAAGTTGGGACATCAACAATTACAAGTCTGAGATTCGTTTTGAGATCGATCGTCTTTTCCGTGAATATGACATTCACGTGCCTTATCCTCAGCGAACTATACACATGAAGAATCACTAATCCTCCAACAGCAATTTGTAGCGTTGAATGGTATTTTCAAGTCCTAAATACAGTGCGTCTGATATTAACGCATGACCAATCGACACCTCAGCCAACCAAGGAATAGATTGCTTAAAAAACCGAAGATTTTCTAAACTTAAGTCATGTCCAGCGTTGATTTCCAATCCAAGTGATCGCGCCAATTCAGCAGCAATAAAATAGGATTCAACAGCCTTCGTTGGATCTAACGAAAACTCTTCCGCGAAAGGTCCTGTGTAGAGTTCAATCCGATCAACACCACATTTCGCAGCATATTTAATATTGACTGGATTTGTATCCACAAAGATGGAACTTCGAACACCTAAGTCCCGAAATTCTTTCACCAATTCCGTCAACAATTCTTGGTGTTTAAGGGTATCCCAACCTGCATTTGACGTAAGCACATGAGGAGGGTCGGGAACTAATGTTGCCTGATCAGGAAGTGTATCTGCAATTAGGCGCATGTAGCGATCATCTGGATAGCCTTCAATATTGAATTCAGTGCGCACTACCTTTTTTAAATCGTAGACATCTTGCGTGGTGATGTGACGTTCATCAGGTCTTGGGTGAACTGTAATCCCATCAGCGCCAAAGCGTTCACAGTCGATTGCAACTTGAACGACATTCGGAGTATTTCCTCCGCGAGCGTTTCGGATTGTTGCGATTTTGTTGATGTTAACACTCAGTTTGGTCATAATTCCTAACAATTTTTGGCTGCGTAAAAATACGAAGTTCAGAACTTAATTACTACTTTGGCTTCACGAATGAGAGCAATAGAACTGATTACGGAAGAAATTCCTCCGCTAACCCATAACGATACAGGTGAAAAGGCCCTTCGATGGATGGATGAATTCAAGGTTTCTCACCTTCCCGTGCTAAAAAATGGAAATTTTGTTGGTGTTCTATCGGAATCGGATGTTTTAGATAAGATGGACCTCGATCAAACACTCGACGTACTTTTCGATCATCTACCACGTCCCTACGTTTTTGCACAAGCACACATCTACGAAGTACTTGCTAAAATGTCTGATTTTCGCATAAGTATCATGCCGATATTGGACGAAAATGAGGTATATCTAGGTTGCACAAGCGTTTACCATTTGATGTCACTCATTGCCAACACAGGCAGCATCAAAGAGATGGGCGGTATTCTCGTTCTTGAAGTAAACACGGTAGATTATTCCATGGCGCAGATTGCACAAATCGTTGAAAGCAACAATGCGCGCATCTTGAGCTCTTACATTATGAGTAGTCCAGACTCTACAAAACTTGAAGTGACATTAAAAATCAATCAGGTTGAGTTGGGAAGCATCATCCGCACTTTCGAACGCTACGACTATGTAATAAAAGCATCGTTTCAACGCAGCGAAGTGGATGATGACATTCAAACACGTTATGAATCCTTGATGAAATTCCTAAAATTTTGATATGAACGTCGCAATTTACGGGAGGAAAGTCAATAAGCAAAGTATTGTTTATTTCAACGAACTATTTGAAGTACTAAAAGCCTTTGGATGGACACCTATTCTTGAAAAAGAGCTAAAGGAACAGCTTGTTGCCAAGGGTGCGATTTCTGAAAAAATTGATGAGTTTACCACCCATGCAGATTTTAAAAGTGGAATCGACCTTACGATTAGCCTCGGAGGCGATGGGACATTTATTAAAACTGTTGGATTCATACGTGATTCAGGTGTACCTATCATTGGGATAAACACGGGACGTCTTGGATTCTTGGCAAACATTTCTAAAGATCAAATAAAAGTTGCACTAGATCAATTCCGCGAAAAGAAATTTGAATACCAAAAGCGTTCTTTGTTACGTATTCAAACGGAAGAAAATCTTTTCGGAGAAGATAACTTCGCATTAAACGAAGTAACCATTCAGAAACGCGATACGGCCTCCATGATTACGGTTCATGCCTCGTTGGACAATAAATACTTGAACTCCTATTGGGCGGATGGATTAATCGTTTCTACACCAACTGGTTCCACAGCTTACAATTTGAGCTGCGGGGGCCCAATTATTACCCCGGGATGTCAAGTACATATCCTTACACCTATTGCTCCGCACAACTTAAATGTTCGCCCAGTTGTCGTTCCAGACCACATGCCAATCAAACTAAGCATCGAAGGACGTGAACGCAGGTACCTCATCAGCTTGGATGGAAATTCTAAAAATATTCGTCAAGGTGAAGAAGTATTGATTACAAAAGCGGAATTTATGATCAATGTGGTTAAATTTGAAGACAATAACTTCCTCGACACCATCCGAAACAAGATGTTGTGGGGAATAGATAAACGCAATTAAACACAAACAAAGCATATCATGAAAAAAATTCAAATCACCCTTTTACTATTGGCAGCTGTCCTAATGACAGGAACATCAATGGCTGGTAAAGAAAAAAAGCCAAAAATGGAACCAGGTATTTATGTTGAATTCAGCACGTCTAAAGGTGTAATTCTTTGTGTGTTGGAGTACCAAAAAACGCCTATGACTGTGGCAAGTTTCGTCGGTTTGGCTGAAGGTAAATTGACAATTTTTGACACGCTTAAGTACACAACACCCTTCTACAATGGTTTGAAATTTCACCGTGTTATTGCGGATTTCATGATTCAAGGTGGAGATCCTGACGGAACGGGTTCGGGAGGTCCTAAACATCGTTTTCCTGATGAAATTCATCCAGACCTAAAACATACAGGTCCCGGAATCTTGTCCATGGCCAATGCTGGTCCTGGAACCAATGGAAGTCAGTTCTTCATAACGCACAAAGAGACACCTTGGTTAGACGGGAAACATACCGTTTTCGGTCATGTGATTCAAGGACAAGATGTTGTAAATGCCATTGCGCAAGATGACATTATGAAAACCGTTAAAATCATTCGTGTCGGTAAAGACGCAAAAAAATGGGATGCATCGAAAGCTTTCATGGCGAATTACAACAAACTGATGGCTGCTGAATTAGCCCGTGCTGAAGAGTTAAAAAAGATTGCAGCTATGACTGAAGAGGAGTATAAAAACTACATGTTCGAAGCGGTTAAAAAGACTTATCCAAACGCACAGTTGTCTCCATCAGGATTGGTGTACATCATTGAAAATCCAGGCATCGGCGAAAAGCCAGTGAAAGGAACACATTTGTCAGTGCATTACCGCGGTACATTCCGTGCAGATGGAAAACAGTTCGATGCATCTTACGACCGTGGAATGCCAATGGATTTTACCTACCTCGATCAAAAAATGATTCCTGGATTTGAGGAAGGATTGGCTATGCTCGGAAAAGGTGGTAAAGCGAAATTAATTATCCCTTACTTCCAAGCATACGGGAAAATGGGACGTCCAGGTGCGATTCCTCCATATTCTGACTTGGTATTCGATATCGAGATTGTAAACCTAGACAACAGCCACGAAGGACACGGACATTGATTAATTACGAATTATTAATGGTTGAATCCTAACAGTAATTCGTAATCATTTGTGTCCGATAAAATTTTGCTCCCCTTATTGAAACTATTGAAATCAATGCTTTTATGAAGTGCTTTTTATTATATGTGATTCAATCATTTATTAATTAAAATGTGTGTTGCCCGATGGGTTCATTGTCCTTTCGGAAGGACTTATGTTTAAAAGGACTCGATCCGATGGGTTCAGTAAATCAAAGTTCTACCGATTGAATAAAACATGAAGGTGGATTTAGTCGGACACAATAGTCGTAATTCGTGGCTTCGAGAACCTCAGCCACCGAATTAGTAATTAGTAACCACTACATGTTCATCGGGCAAACATTCGGTTTCCCCAGTCGGAAGGTAAGCATCGCACCAAAGAACGTATACCAGTCCTTTGTTGCTGTATTGCCGCGTTTCCCGTATGCTTCATTATTGATGTTTCTATTGGATAAAGCAGCTGCAATGGCTCCATTTTCTTGCTCGATCGCTCCACGATCAACAAAGGTGTTTTCCTTTACATCATCAAGATAATCTGTAAAAGTCTTACGAATACCATACTCAATACTGAGTGATGCACGTTTGCCAAGTGACAATTTGCATCCTACACCTATCGGCATTGATAACTGGGTCAAACTATAATTACGCTTAGACGAAAGTGATGAACCTTGGCCTTCGGTTCCAAGCGGCTGCAATTCCACTAAACTCCCCTCATACATAGCCTTTGGGTTCATGTGAAAGATGCCTAACTCAGCTAACAGATATGCTGTCCCCTTGTATTTGTCACTCCCCAATTTGAATGGGAAATAGCTGAATTCAACACCTGCTGCTACTTCGTAGATGTTCGATTGAAAGCTCAGGTTACGGTTAACCAATAATGCAAGTTTAGCATCTGCATCAGACGCGGAAACTGTTCCATAAAGCACATTGGCACGGAAACTTAAACGCGAATGGATATTGTAACGATAAACTAAGCCACCAGCCGCATGAGTATTATAAAATAAACGAAACTGATTGAGATCACCATTGTAAAATGAACCACCAAGCATTACCCCAAGTTCCGATTTGGAGCGGAAGTTTTGCTGCTGTCCATTACTTAAATATGGAACTATGAGTAGAATAAAAAGCAATCCTCGAAACATGATCATTTTGTCGAAACGGAAAGTTACTGAGAAAATTTCATTTTTTGAGAGATCATAACACAATCCTAGTGAAGTGTTACTTTTGGACAATGGGCGCTTCTTCGCTCTTTGAGCTTCGAAGGACAGGGACAAAGGATTAGATCATTCTTCGCTATTTTGATAATTTCTTCAAATTTGCGCAGCAATCAAATTCGCAACTCTTGGCTTCGAGAACCTCAGCCACCATGCTTCGAGAACCTCAGCCACCATGCTTCGAGAACCTAAGAAACCTAATTCGTAATTCGTAATTCGTAATTCGTAATTCGTAATTCGTAATTCGTAATTCGTAATTCGTAATTCGTAACTCGTAATTCGTAACTCGTAATTCGTAATTCGTAATTCGTAACTCGTAATTCGTAATTCGTAATTCGTAACTCGTAATTCGTAACTCGTAATTCGTAATTCGTAATTCGTAACTAAAAATCCCTACTTTAAGCTAAGCAAGTATCTTTCCAGATTAGGGTTATTGATCAAGGAATCGGCGCCAACGAAAAGGACTTTTTTACAGCGGTTGCGTTCAATCCAAAGATCGAGGTTAGATACACCGACCATTAATGTTCCGTTGATGTCAATTTTGTGTACTGGTTTCTGCTGACCATCGAATTTCTCTCTCAAATCGAGGAGGTCTTTATCAACGGTTTGATTCTCACTGAAAATTACTAAGCCATCGATTCCATCTAAAGCGTCTTCGCTTTTTTCAGAAAATTCATCTACTAAAAGGTTGCGTTCTCCTGCCCAAGCTGTAAGCTGTTGTGAGAATCGTGAATTACTCTTTAGGAAAATTTTGTCAAGTTTCATCTTTGGTCTGATAGCGAACAAGAATGCTCGTTCGGAGCACAAAAATAATCATTTCGTTCAATTGAACAGCCGACAATCATTAGTTATTTGATAAATAACCAATTATCCTTAGTAACCCAGAATTTTTAAATAATCAGCGGCTGTCTGTTCTTCACTAAAAAGCTGCGTTTGCAATTTTCCGTTTTCGTCCCGTTGAATCAGGATGTGTTTTGGCTCGGGAATAAGGCAGTGCTTCAAACCTCCGAATCCACCGATTGTTTCTTGATAAGCACCAGTATTGAAAAATCCAAGATACAACGGTTTATTGCGATCGAACTTTGGTAGATAGATGGCATTAGAATGCTGCTCAGAGTTGTAATAATCGTCGCTGTCGCAGGTCAAGCCACCAAGAAGCACACGCTCATAATCATCGTTCCATCGATTGACAGGAAGCATAATGAATCGTTGATTTATAGCCCAGGTATCTGGAAGATTGGTCATGAACGATGAGTCAATCATGTTCCATTTTTCCCGGTCATTTTGTTGTTTCTGATGAAGGACACTAAAGATTGCTCCACCACTCTCTCCTACTGTGAATGATCCAAATTCAGTAAAAATATTCGGTTCAGGAATCCCATTGTCAGTACAAACGCGCTGCACCTGAGTCAAGATTTCTCTGACCATATAGGCATAATCGAAATCGAATGCCAAGGATTTCTTTATTGGGAAACCACCGCCGATGTTCAATGAATCGAGCTCAGGACAGATTTTTTTTAAGTCGCTGTATATACGCAAACACTTCGTCAACTCGTTCCAATAATAAGCTGTATCATTGATTCCTGTGTTAATGAAGAAGTGCAGCATTTTAATTTTCACGCGAGGATTGTCCTTTACGATTGCCTTATAGAAAGGAACGATTTCACGGTAACGAATACCGAGGCGCGATGTATAAAACTCGAATTTGGGCTCCTCCTCAGAGGCAATGCGAATACCGATGCTAATCTCCTTGTCTGTCATCGACAACAATTCTATCAATTCGTTGGTATTGTCTACCACTGGAACCACGCGTAAGTTTCCTTCGTTGATCAACGTTGCAATATTATCCAAGTACTGTTTTGGCTTGAATCCATTGCATATGACATATTTCCCTTCAGTAAGTTTCCCTGAATTGTAGAGATTGCGGACGATATCGATATCGAACGCTGATGATGTTTCGATATGAACATCATTCTTCAATACTTCATCCAAAACGAAAGAAAAGTGGTTACTTTTTGTACAGTACGAATAGTAATAATTTCCAGAGTAACCAAGGTTACTTATGGCTTCACGGAACCACCCTTTTGCACGTTGAATATTGTTTGATATTTGCGGTAGATAATTGAATTTTAAAGGTGTACCATAATCTTCAATCAATCGCATTAAATCGATCCCATGGAAGAATAAATGATCTTCACGCAAATGGAATTCATTCTGTGGAAAATCAAAAGTCTGGTCAATCAGGTCAAAATACTTTGTTCTCATTTCGTACTATGGGATGCAAATTTCATTATTACTACAGGCGAAAAACAACTAAAACAATTCCTCGATGCGTTCCGTGGGACGTGCAACAATTGCTTTTCCGTCCTTTACTACGATCGGACGCTCAATAAGTTTCGGAAATCTCAACATTGCCTCTATTGCTTGTTCATCCGAAATCTGACTGAGCGAATTATGTTCCTTAAATTCAGGTTCATTTTTTCTGATCAGTGCGATTGGTAAAATATTCAATAGACGAAGTAACGCCTCCAATCCATCCTTAGTTAATGGTTCCTTGATGTACTCCACCACTGTGAAATCAATCTTTCGCTCATTGAGGTAATCGAGTGCACAACGGCTTTTCGAGCAGCGTGGGTTGTGATAGACAGTTATGCTCATCGCTGATTAATTTCCATACATCATCAAGAATGCCTTGAGGAATTCATCGATTTCGCCGTTCATCACACCATCTACATTAACCGTTTCCACACCTGTGCGCACATCTTTCACCAATTTATACGGATGCATGACGTAATTTCGGATTTGGGATCCCCACTCTATTTTCTTTTTACCCGCTTCAATCTCACTTCGTTTTTCCAGACGTGCACGCAATTCTAATTCATACAACTGTGAGCGAAGCAACTGCATTGCCTTTTCCTTATTGGCTAACTGAGATCGGGATTCGGAGTTTTCGATAATGATTCCTGAAGGAGCATGTCGCAATCGAACTGCGGTTTCCACCTTGTTTACGTTTTGTCCTCCCGCACCACCAGAGCGGAATGTATCCCACGTGATGTCTGCAGGGTTGATATTGATTTCAATGTTGTCATCTACAAGTGGATAGACATACACTGAAGCAAAAGAGGTGTGACGCTTAGCGTTAGAATCAAACGGAGAAATACGAACGAGACGATGCACGCCATTTTCACCTTTTAAATAACCGAAAGCAAACTCACCTTCAAATTCAAGCGTTACCGTTTTAATACCAGCTACATCGCCATCTTGGTAGTTGAGCTCCTTAATTTTATAGCCATTCTTTTGGCCCCACATCATGTACATGCGCATGAGTAAAGACGCCCAATCGCAGCTTTCTGTCCCTCCTGCTCCAGCTGTGATCTGTAACACCGCACTGAGTGAATCTTCTTCACCCGATAGCATGTTTTTAAGTTCCAACTCCTCAACCTTCTTCAACAAATCTTCATGTTGTACATCCACCTCAGATTCTTCCGCTGCACCTTCTTTGGCAAATTCAATCAAGACCTCAAGATCGTCAAGCCCACGTTTCAATTGATCATACGCGGATACCCACACTTTCAGTCCGCGAATATTTTTCATTTGCGCTTCAGCTGCCTTGGGGTCATCCCAAAAAGATGGATCTTGAGTTTTCAACTCTTCTTCACCCAACTGCATGCGCTTTTCTGTGATTTTCAAATACCCTGCGATTGCTTCAATGCGCTGTGTAATATCCTTTAATTGGTCTTGATTTACCATAATGAAACAAAATTAGTCAAAAAGATTCCAAGAATTGTGAAGAACAAATTTGAAGAAGCGATTTCTGCATAACAGAAATAATATACATTTGTCCCAAATATTTAAAGAATGAACATACCACAGAACTTAAAGTACACAAAAGACCACGAATGGGTAGTTGTTGAAGGAGATATCGCTACGATTGGAATTACCGATTTTGCACAAAGCGAATTGGGTGATATTGTATTTGTTGATATTACTACAGAAGGTGAAACATTGGACCAAGAAGAAGTTTTCGGTTCTGTTGAAGCCGTAAAAACTGTTTCTGATTTGTTCATGCCGATTTCTGGTGAAATCATTGAATTGAATGAGAAGTTGGATGGTGATCCTGAGTTGGTAAATTCCGATCCTTATGGCGACGGATGGATGATCAAAGTGAAAATCACTGACGCGTCACAAGTGAATGATTTGCTGGATGCTGCTGCATATGAAGCATTAATCGGCTAAGAATTTGTTCAATTTTTAATTTTTGGTCCGAAGTTTGTGAATCTGCGGCGGCCTAAAATTTTCAGGTGTATCAAAATGAAAAAATTGTATATTTACACTCTAACAAAATTCGACTATGGAACTTAAGAAAAGTGAAGAAGCGAACATTAACAACCTACGTACACCCATCGTAATGGTTGGTCTATTGTTTACAGGAAGCCTTGTTTTAGCGTCTTTTTCATATACTTCAGCAGAATTGAGCACCGACAACACGAAAGTTGAAACAAAAGCTGCAGTGATTAACACAGAAGAAGAACAAAAGAAAGAAGACACCCCGCCACCACCACAAACACCTCAAGTAGAAGCGCCTATGCCAGTGGCTGAAGAGATTATTGAGGAGGAAAATACAGAAACAGAGCCAGTTGCTCAGGTTGAGGTACCTGTTGTAGATATTCCAATCGGTGAAGAAACAGTAATAGGTATTGAAGAAGAAATCATCGAATTCCCGGATGTTGAAGCTGCTTTTCCCGGAGGACCTGGAGCAATGCAAAAATGGATTGCTGATAACGTACAATACCCTGAAACATCTATCGACTTGAATGAGCAGGGACGTGTATACCTTTCTTTCGTTGTTGAGGCAGATGGTTCAATTACCAACATTGCGATTGAACGTGGTGTAAGTACAGACCTTGATAAGGAGGCAAAACGACTTTTACGCAACATGCCAGCTTGGGCCCCAGGTGAAGCAAAAGGTAAGAAAGCTAGAACACGATGTCGATTACCAATCAACTTTACATTGAACTAAAAATACAATCCCTGCTTCGGTAGGGATTTTTTTGATGAAAAAGTTCATTGTCATAGCTATCCTACTCTGTCGCACTGTCGATATCGCCGCTCAGCAAGACACAACCGTGTATGATTATCCAGACACTGAGGCATTACCAAAGCAAGGTCTAACCGAATTCACTCTGTCCCTTTTCGGATTTTTTGGTGACATGGAAATCACAGAAGATCAAGACATCACT
>JAJTDQ010000174.1 GCA_021300505.1 Cryomorphaceae bacterium | reverse complement strand
TCTTGCCACTTCCGCATGGACAAGGGTCATTGCGTCCAATTTTTGGGTCAGCGACAACTGGCTGTTGCTTTTCTTGCTGAGGCATAGAATTGCGAATTGCCTGCTGGTTATTGCTGAACTGAGGTGGGGCAGTAGACGTTGTGTTTGATTCTTGGTTCGTCTGCGCTTTCGCGTAGTTGTTCTGATGCGTAACCTCCTTGTTCGTGCTTTGCATTTCTTGCTCCACAGGAAGATCCAACTTCATCAACATCTCAACTGCTTCGCCATTTAAACGCTGCAACATCGTTTTAAACAATTCAAATGACTCAAGTTTATACACCAACAATGGGTCTTTTTGCTCGTACTGTGCGTTGTGTACTGCAGAACGAAGGTCATCCATTTCACGCAAGTGCTCTTTCCACTCATCGTCAATCTTTCCAAGAATCACATTCTTTTCAAAAGAACGTGCAATAGCAGCTCCTTCAGATTTGTACGCTTCTTCAAGGTTAATGATCATGCGCATCTCACGACGTCCATCCGTTAATGGGAACACAATGTTCTTGTACTTATCAGACATTGTTTCGTAAACATGTTTGATCTGCGGGAATGCCCGGTGAGCTACTTTTTCAGACTTACGGTCGTATTGTTCGCGCATTGCTTGATACACCTTCTCTGTAAGTTCATTGCGGTCTATCGAAACATATTCCTGCTGAGTAACTGGTGAGTCGATTCCGATCAAACGAAGCAAATCCAATTCAAATGCTTCAAACGCTTCTTTTCCGTGCGCAAGAACAGTCGATTCACACACATCATAAAACATGTTATCAATATCCAAGTCCATTCGATCGCCATACAAGGCATTGCGACGTTTTTTGTAGATGGCTTTACGTTGAGCGTTCATCACATCATCGTATTCCAACAAGCGCTTTCTCACACCAAAGTTGTTTTCTTCCACTTTCTTTTGAGCGCGCTCAATCGATTTAGAAACCATGCTGTGTGTAATCACTTCTCCTTCTTTAAGTCCCATGCGGTCCATCAACTTGGCAATACGCTCAGAACCGAACTTACGCATCAAGTCATCTTCCAAGGAAACAAAGAACTGCGATGATCCTGGGTCACCTTGACGACCAGAACGACCTCGCAACTGACGGTCAACACGACGTGAATCGTGACGCTCCGTACCAATGATTGCCAAACCACCAACTTCTTTTACTCCTTCGCCAAGCTTGATATCCGTACCACGACCCGCCATGTTGGTAGCAATCGTTACTGTTCTTTTGCTTCCGTTTCAGCCGTCCCCGTCATACCCGCAAGTTTGTGGTACATGCGGAAGTAGTTTTGAAGGGTAATCATTGCATACGTTTGTGTGGCTGCCTCAACGGTTACATTTTCCTTCGCTTCAATCGCTTGGTGCAAACCATCGGAGTAACGTCGTCCTTCCATGATACGACCTGTTTGCTCATCGACGATTTTTACCTTGCCATCCAAGATTACATATTCTACTTCTTTTTCGAAGAGGGTATAGGCTTTCAACAATTGGTTCACAGAGTGAATACGTTCAGACTTGATGCTGTAGTCGCGCACCAAAACATCTTTGCGCTCAAGGTATGCCTCCTTTTCTAACTCTTCTTTTTGAAGTCGTGCAATCTCAGAGCCGATGTCTGGCATGATGAAGAAGTCACGGTCATCAGAACCTGAAATCAAGTCAATACCTTTATCCGTCAATTCAATCGTATTGTTTTTCTCGTCAATCACAAAGAAAAGTTCGCGATCGATTTTCTTCATGTTCTTTCCTTGCTCTTGCATGTAGAAGTTTTCCGTCTTCTGCAAATGTGCCTTGATTCCCGCCTCAGAAAGGTATTTAATCAACGCTTTATTCTTTGGTAGTCCGCGGTGTGCGCGAAGTAGTGCGATTCCACCTTCTTCCAACATTTGTTTTGCATCTTGACCTGCCTCGGCCTGGCCATTAATGACAATAAGTAATTTTTTTGCTTCGGCCAAACACTGATTCACATAGTTACGCTGAGCTGCAACGACATTTTCAACACGGGGCTTCAATTGATGGAACTCATGTTCCTCACCGCGAGGGGTGGGACCAGAAATAATCAATGGTGTGCGTGCGTCATCAATCAAAACTGAATCGACCTCATCGACAATCGCAAAATGGTGTTTTTGTTGAACAAGCTCGTCGATTCCACCTGCCATATTGTCGCGCAAGTAGTCAAAACCAAATTCGTTATTCGTTCCGAAAGTAATGTCTGCAAGGTATGCTTTTCGGCGGCTTTCAGAGTTAGGAGTATGTTTATCAATACAATCAACACGCAAACCGTGAAACTGATAAAGAGGTCCCATCCATTCGGAGTCGCGTTTCGCTAGGTAGTCGTTCACTGTTACGACGTGAACACCTTTCCCAGATAGTGCATTCAGATAAACAGGCAATGTTGAATCGCTTGATCACCTTGAATAGTGATGCCGTCTTTCTTGGCAGCGAGGTCCTTGTCAAAGTCTTGCGCTGTGACAACCAATTGACCATTTTCTGACCAGCGACGTGCCGTTTCTTTTACCACAGCAAACGCTTCTGGAAGGATTATAGCAAGAGTTTCTTCTATTTTCTCATCGATTTGTTTTGACATTTTGTCAATGCGATCGAAGAGCTCCTCCTTCTCATGGATGGGTGTAGCAACATCAGATGCTTGCGCCTTAAGTGCCGCTAATTCATCTTCCAAAGATTGAATAGAGTCCTTTACTTGCTTTTGAAAACCTGTAGTTTTGGCACGAAGCTCATCATCACTAAGTGATTTGAATTGCGCACAAAATTCATTTGATTTATCGATAATGGGTTGATATTCTTTGCGGTCCTTTGCCGTTTTATCCCCAAATAGTTTCTTTAGTAGGTCTGAAATCATTGTTCAAGTTGCGTATTAACAAAGTGTCAAATTTAAGTAAAATCCAACAGTTTTATGTCGGCTTTTGTTGTAAATTTCACTGCCTTTGTCATAAATCGTTCCAATCAAGTGGTACTGACAAAATGACGTTGAAATCTTGTTCATTCTTCATTTTTACTCACCACATTTCATCATCAATTTCGATGTATCTTTGCATCATGCATGAAATGATTTTAATTCTTGACTTTGGCTCGCAATATACGCAGCTAATTGCACGCAGGGTGCGCGAAATGAATGTTTACTGCGAAATTCATCCATGGAATAAATGTCCAGAACTTACACCGAACATCAAAGGTGTAATTCTTTCGGGAAGCCCTTTTTCTGTAAGAGACGAATCTTCTCCAAGACCTGATTTGTCTGCCATTAAGGGTAAAATGCCTCTATTAGGTGTATGTTTTGGGGCTCAATATTTGGCTCATCATTATGGAGGGGAGGTATTGCCTTCTTCAATACGTGAGTATGGTCGTGCGCATCTGAGATTCATTGATCACTCAAATGTTTTGATGCGTGGGATGTCAGATGGAAGTCAGGTTTGGATGTCACATGGGGATACCATTAAAAAAATCCCATCAAATTATAAAATCATTGCCAGCACAGAAGACATTGAAGTAGCTGGATATGAAATTGAAGGTGAACACACATTTGCCATTCAGTTCCATCCTGAGGTATACCATTCTATGGAAGGTGCGATTTTGTTGCGCAACTTTATTGTTGGTGTGTGTGGATGTGCGCAAGATTGGACACCAGAATCTTTTGTCGATGAAACAGTAGCCTCACTTCGTGCTAAAATTGGTTCGGATAAAGTAATCTTAGGACTTTCAGGAGGAGTGGATTCATCCGTAGCCGCTGTTTTACTTCACAAAGCGATAGGTGATAATTTGCATTGCATCTTTGTGGACAACGGATTATTGCGCAAGCATGAATTTGAGCAAGTCTTGGATTCCTACAAGCATATGGGGTTGAATGTCAAGGGGGTTAATGCCTCTGAAGAATTTTATACGGCTCTTGCTGGTGAGACTGATCCTGAACGCAAGCGCAAAGCCATTGGAAAGGTGTTTATTGATGTGTTTGACCGTGAGTCAAAAGAAATTACAGATGCAAAATGGTTAGGTCAAGGGACGATTTACCCTGATGTGATTGAATCTGTTTCTGTGAATGGAGGCCCATCGCAAACCATCAAATCACATCACAATGTTGGTGGACTTCCTGATTATATGAAATTGCAAGTGGTTGAGCCTTTGCGTCTTCTTTTTAAAGATGAAGTGCGTCGAATTGGACGATCTTTGAAAATAGATGACGTTATTTTAAATAGACACCCCTTCCCAGGTCCTGGATTGGGTATCCGAATCTTGGGTGATGTAACTAAAGAGAA
>JAJTDQ010000107.1 GCA_021300505.1 Cryomorphaceae bacterium | reverse complement strand
TCACACAAAACATTACCAATACTCAAGGAGTATCGATTACAGTAAATAATCAGTCGATTTCAAATTTCACGCTAAACACTGCGAATGGACAAATTCAGTCTGGAATTACGTTGAATCCTGGTTTGAACGTGATTGCTGTGACGGTGGTGAATGGTTGCGGAACAGACATTAAAACGATCAACGTAAATTATAAAGCGTGCACTCCACCTTCGATTCAAATCACAAATCCTGTGATGAATGGTTCGACAGTGAATACACCCGTATTTGCAATTACTGGCTCCTTTCAAAACATTACAAGTGCGCAAAATGTGACACTTCAGCAAAATGGACGTGCAATTTCAGGGCTGTCTTTCAACGCTCAAACAGGACTTTTCACGGCAAATGTGAATTTGAACAACGGAGCAAATTCATTTACAATTTCTGTGGTGAATGAATGTGGAACGGCAAGTGAGACCATTCTCATCAACTATACCGCGCCAGTGAACAACACTCCGCAGATGATCACTATTTGTCATTATCCTCCAGGTAATAACGGAAACCCACAAACAATTGAAATTCCACTTTCTGCATGGCCAGCGCACCAGGCACATGGCGATGTTCTCGGACCATGCCCCGTTGTGAACCCAACACCTCCGTGCAACCCACCTGCTATCTTGGTAACGAACCCAACGCAAAATGGTCAGACGGTTCAACAGACATCGTATACAATTACAGCAAGTATTTCAAACATTGCGAACAACCAAGGCATCAACTATGTGGTGAATGGCAAGCCGATCACAAACTTTAGCCTCTCAAATGGGGTGTTCTCAAACACGGTGAATTTGGTAAATGGATGGAATACGTTTATCATCACCGCAACGAATGGATGTGGTTCTGTCACTGAAACGATTACAATCAACTATTCTTCACCTGTCGATAATACACCGCAGATGATTACCATTTGCCATTATCCTCCGGGAAATAATGGAAATCCTCAAACATTGGAAATCCCATTGGCATCGTGGCCAGCGCACCAGGCACATGGTGATGTTCTTGGACCATGCCCAGTAGTGAATACTCCTCCATGTAACCCACCATCGATTCAGGTGACGAACCCAGCACAAAATAATCAGACGGTTCAGCAACCAGCATTCACGGTAACTGCGAACATCTCAAATGTCGCCAATAATCAGGGAATAAGTTGTTTATTCAATGGTATGCCGATGTCAAGTTTTGTCTTTGCGAATGGAGAATTCTCAGCGAATGTCAACTTGATTCCTGGAACGAATAACATCGTGCTTACTGCGGTGAACACGTGTGGTACGGATACAGAGACAATTGCTGTGAACTATTCTGCGCCAGTAGATAACACACCTCAAAAAGTAACGATCTGTCACTATCCTCCAGGAAACAGCGGCAATCCACAAACGATTGAGATTCCGTTGTCTGCATGGCCAGCGCACCAGGCACATGGTGACGTTCTCGGACCATGCCCTGTAGTGAATACACCTCCGTGTAACCCGCCATCGATTCAGGTGACAAACCCGACGCAAAGTGGTCAGACGGTGCAACAAACATCGTTTAACATCACAGCCAACATTTCAAACATTGCGAACAACCAAGGAATCGTTTACACGGTGAATGGCAAGCCTATTACATCGTTCTCGTTCAGCAATGGATCATTCTCAAACACGGTGAATCTTAACGCTGGAATCAACACATTTACGATTACCGCAACGAATGGATGTGGAACAGATACCGAAACCATTACCATAAATTATTCTGCACCTGCTCCGCAAACGATGACCATTTGCCATCAAGGAAATCGCACACAAGAAACAATGGTGATTCCTGTTTCTGACTGGCCAATGCATCAGGCACATGGTGATATTATGGGCGCTTGTCCGCAAGTTGCACCAACACCTCCATGCAACCCACCAACGATTCAGGTGACAAACCCGACGCAAAGTGGTCAGACGGTGCAACAAGCATCGTTTAACATCACAGCCAACATTTCAAACATTGCGAACAGCCAAGGAATCATTTACACGGTGAATGGCAAACCGATGACATCGTTCTCGTTCAGCAATGGTTCATTCTCCAATTCGGTGAATCTAAATGTTGGAATAAACACATTTACCATTACGGCAACCAATAATTGTGGAACGGATACCGAAACCATTACTATAAATTATTCTGCACCAACACCTCCTTGCAATCCGCCATCGATTCAGGTGACGAACCCGACGCAAAATGGAATAAGAGTACAATCGGCGAACTTCGTGTTTGGAGCGACTATTTCGAATATATCAAATAACCAAGGGGTTGTGATGCTATTGAATGGTAAACCATTTGTAGGCTTTGCATTTGCGCCAACGAAAGGTGGAAGTTTAACAAGTTCATTGACGCTTAATCCAGGCACAAACATGATAGTGGTTACAGCTACAAATGAATGTGGTACAGATACAGAAACGATTACTATCAACTATGTGGAACCTGTTGAACAAAAGGTGGTAATCTGTCACAAGTCGGGCAATACTACGCAAACATTGGAAATTCCTATGTCTGCATGGCCAGCGCACCAAGCACATGGAGATGTTCTCGGCCCATGTCCAACTCAGAAACCAAATGAAAACGGTGGCCAGCAACAAAACAATGGCTCTGGAAACGAACAACCTGTGAAGCCCGAAATTAAACCAGCGACACGTGGTGGCAATGGCGAAACAGAGGCCGAACCTAAGGAAGAAGAGAACAAAGAAATCAACAAACCCGGCGAAGGAAAGGTTCAAGGAAAAGGCCGAGGTTAATCCGAACAAAAGCTAAAAAAGCCGTCTCAAACAAAAAAGAGGCGGCTTTTTTCATTGTATATAGCGATTAATCAGCCTCTCATTTTCAAAAGTCGAATCATCTGTTTATATTCGCACCCTTAATAAAATCACTTGTATGGCACTTATTGGTAAGATTCGCGAAAGATCAGGTTTGTTGGTTGCAATTATTGGAATCGCTCTCTTGGCTTTTATCTTGAACGATTACGATAAAATTTTCGGTGGATCAGGCGAAGAGTTTGGTTACGGAACCATCTTCGGCGAGAAGGTAAACAACAAAGAGTATGAAGATGCGGTAAAGCAGATTGATGATCAACAACGTATTAAGGCGCAGCAAGAACGTCGTGAATATACACAACAAGACCAAGATGCTGCAGCTGACAACGCTTGGAACATGATTGTTGATAAAATAGTCCTCGAAAAAGAATACGAAGCTCTTGGAATTGATGTGAGCGAAAATGAATTCGATGCGTTTCTTTATGGGCGTGATGGATTCCCTATGTTGCAAGGTACTGAGCAATTTATAGATTCAACAACAGGGGTGTTCAATCCTAAGTTGATGGAAAAATGGATCAATGACCAAGAAACAAACAAAGATCCAGCGGTTCAACAACAATGGGCTGACCAAAAGAAAAAATTGATCGAAGGAAGAAAGCGTGACAAGTACACAGCGTTGATTTCTCAAGGGGTTTACGTTACGAAACTTGAATCTGAAGATGAGTACATGGCACAAAAAGAAATTAAATCGATTTCTTATGTGGTTCGTCGCTTCAGTGAAATTCCTGATGAGAAAATCAAGGTGACTGACAAAGAATTGAAAGCATACTACGAAGCGCATAAAGAAGACAAGAAGTATGAAAATAAAACGGCAAGTCGCGAAATTCGACTTTTCATGGTCGACATTAAACCATCTAGAAGAGATACGGTAATGTTTGACAAATCAATGCGTGAAATCAAGAAGCAATTTGCAGCATCTAAAAATGATTCATTGTTTGTGATGCAAAACAGCGAAATTAAATTCTATAGCTCAGCAAAGATTGCAACAGCCGTTCCTGAAGGAAATGAAAAAGCACAGAAGTTGATGTCTTACCCAATGGCAATGGACACCGTATTTAGAGCGGCAGCAGTTGGAGAAATTGTAGGACCTTATAGCTACAATGGAAGTTTCATTATTTCTAAAGTGCAAGGGGGTTCTGTTCCACAAGGAGGTGTGATTGACAATTTTATCGAAGCAGATATGGTGCCTGAGTTTGGTGCGTTTGTAGCGTCAAAGCCTATCGGAACAATTGGTGTAGTGAAAACAGATTACGGTATACACATTATCGAAGTACTTGAGCGCGATGACAAAACATACCCAGTTCTTGCTTCCATTTACAAAGCGTTTAAACCTACGCAAGAGACAATGGATCAAAAAGAGCGTGAGGTGTACAATTTGTTGTACAAATTGGACGCGAAGATTTCGAAGAAAGAAAGCATCAAGGATAAATTGCAATTGTTCGATACGATTGCAGTTCGTGCGGGATACTTCCCACGACCATTGCCAATGAAGGAAGAAGCGCCATCTGTTTCTGGATTCACGAACCCTACAACAGCAAGTAAATTGTTGGCATTGGCCTTCAACGAAGAAGCAAAAGTTGGGGATCTTGTGGGTGCGCCAATCAAAGACAAAGACAAGTACATCATCGCAATTTTGTCTTCTATCCGCGAGAAGGGTGTTCCTACCTTCGAGGATGTTGAGGCAATGATGAAACAACAATTAATCGAAGAGAAGAAAGCAAAACGTTTCACAAACCAATTGTTGAAGGATAAAACACTTCAAGGAATGGCGAAACGCGGAAACACAGAGGTGATGAAGGCAGAAGTAACATTCTACTCTGCACAAATCACAGGTGCTGGATTTGAGCCTGAAGTTGTTGGTGCCTTGTTCTCTGCATTGAAAGATGGTAAACGCACCTTGCCTTTGAAAGGGAAGATGGGTGTTTATGTCATCCGAATTGAAAAAACAATCAAAGCGCCTGCAGCAGCAAATTACGATGTTGAGCGTGACCAAATCCTAACGGCTATGCGTCGTCAAGTGCAAAGCCAATTCATGGAAGCATTGAAAAAGAAAGCTGAAGTTGTCGACAACCGCAAGTTGCGTGACGCGCGAGTTCGCTTCTAAATAATACCATTAAGCAAAAAGGGGATATCGAAAGATGTCCCCTTTTTTGTTTTAGATCAGTCGGTACCGACTGCCAGGTAAGGGTTTAATGATTCCTTTCATCTCCAAATGAAAGAGCCGCACATTCAGCGCGGAAATGGCTTGACCTGTATGTGCGGATAGAACATCAATATGCTCTCCATTTGGTGAAGTTAGCAAGTCACAAATGGCGCGCTCATCGGCATCCAACTCGTTGAAGCAGCTGCGTTGAACATCGTTTTTCGCCGAGTCGTTCCAGTTCATGAAGGTTAGAAAGTCATCCGCACTCGTGATTAAATGTGCCTTTTGCTGTCGAATGAGTTGATTGCAGCCCTCTGAAAGTGTCTGTCCCACATTTCCCGGAAAGGCAAAGACATCCTTGTTGTAATCGTTGGCCAACTCAGCGGTAATCAAAGACCCGCCACTTTTCTTGCTTTCAATCACAATCGTGGCATCCGTCATCCCAGCAACGATGCGGTTGCGCATGGGGAAATTTTCTCTATCGGGTTTTGTTCCAGGCAGGAACTCAGTCAAGATGCCACCTTGCTCCATCATCAGCTCGGCTGTTCGTTGATGCACGAAAGGATAAATGCGATCGGGACCATTTCCAAGTACGCCTATGGTGGGGATATAATTCCGTACGCAAAATTGATGCGCACAAATGTCGATCCCATATGCCATGCCGCTAACAACGGTGATTTCTTTCCCAATGAGCTGTTGCAGGAACGATTCACAAAGCCCTGTTCCATATGTACTGGCTGTTCGCGTTCCAACGATTGAGACCATGCGTGGCGCATTGACCTCATTTTTCCCTCGCCCAAAAAGTAAGATCGGCGCATCCGAACATTGCTTCAGCCGCCGCGGGTAGGCAGCGTCCAAATAGAAGTAAGCGTCAATATTGTGTTTTAGAATGTAATTGACATGCTGATTGGCAAGTGCTAGCGCTGCATCTCTGTTTATTCCCCTAAGAAGATCTTTTGGAAATCCTGTAGACGCATGTATGGATTTCAAGGACTCTAAAAATACGGCTTCGGCGCTGCCAAGTGCAGACAAAAGTCGCGCTGCTTTGCGGGGACCGATGCCCACAAGGAATGACAAGGCAATTTTGTAATGGAGGTCAGAGTGGTTCAAGAAAGATGATTTTATCTTCAATTTACGCATAATATCGAAGAGTTCCAATTGACAATTTAGAAAACACCCGACTTCAAATCGAAAATAAAACCCTATTTTCGTTCTACCGTTAGACTACTTGAAAACGAATATGCGCGTAATTTTATTTCTATTTTTTATAGCGATCCAATCCTTTGGAATGGCTCAAATAACAGGAGTAGTAGTAAGTGGAGACTCAAAACAGCCCGCGGTTGGCGCACGAGTTACCGCTTCAGATGGCTCGGTCACAGCGACTGATCCGGATGGAAAATTCAAGCTGAATTGCAAATCTTTCCCCGTAACCTTAATCACGAAGCTTAGTACTTTCTCCAGTGACACGACTGTTGTGAAAGGTCCTGGAGAAATCACAATCATTCTTAAACCAATCGTGCAAGAAATTGGTGACATGGTGGTTACAGCGAGCCGAAGACAACAAGATGTTGAAGAGGTTGCGGTGTCTATGGAAATCATTAAACCATCGCTTATTGAAAGCAAAGGATTCACCAATCTTGAACAAACAGTAAATCAAAGTCCTGGTGTGTTTACCATGGATGGCCAAGCAAGTATTCGCGGTGGTGGTGGTTATTCCTACGGTGCTGGAAGCCGTGTGCTTTTGGTGTGGAACGGAACACCTATGGTAGCTCCCGACGTTGGGGATGTGAAGTGGAATGCCATTCCAATGGAAAACATGTCGCAAATTGAAGTGCTTAAAGGTGCATCCTCTGTGCTATATGGAAGTGGAGCACTTAACGGAATTGTAGCCATCACTGAGCGCGAACCAGGATTGAAACTCGAATATAGCGGTAAGGTACAAGTTGGTGTTTATGGAAACCCACGTCGTGAAAGCTTGAAATGGTGGACAAAGAACCCAACACTCTATCAAATGGACGCTTATGTTGGACAAATGTTTAAACGTGTAGGATATACATTTTCAATGAATGGCTTCACAACGGAAGGATACCGAAAAGGAGCAGTCGAACAGCGTGCACGCGTTAGTGGGTCTCTTTATTTTAAATCGAAAATCCCGAATTTAAAAACTGGAGCGTTTTATAGTGCGCAATACCAATATACGGGTGGATTTATTCTTTGGGAAAGTGATTCTTTAGCGTATATTGCTCAGGGCGGAATGGACCCAACGGGACCTGGTTCTACCATAACCTATCAAAATAACTTTCGACTTAATGTCGATCCATACATCAAGTATTACGATAAGAAAAACAACAAACACGAGTTGCGCACACGATATTATTTGGTGACAACAGGTGACCTTTCGAACATTTATGCTTCATCCAAAGCAACGATGTATTATGGGGATTATTCCTACCAGAAGAATTTTAACAAACACACTACCTTGTTTTCTGGGGCCACGGCTACGCAAAATTATATTTTAAGTCCTGTTTTTGGGAATCACCAATCGCTTAATCTTGCAGGGTACAGTCAGCTGGAAACAAAGATTCTTGGAGTTGATGCTACTTTTGGTGTTCGTGTGGAGTATTTTAAACAAGATGACAATGAAGCGGATTCTAAATTCGTTTTGGGTAAAAGCACACTTCCTGTATATCCGATCTTCCGTACCGCATTCCATAAAAAATTAGGTCAGGCAACGCACCTTCGTGCTTCATTCGGACAAGGTGTTCGTTTCCCTTCTGTGGCCGAGCGCTACACAGCGACGTCAACAGGGGGAATCATCATCTTCCCGAACCCTTCCCTTCGTCCTGAGAAAGGATGGGCAGGAGAAATTGGTGTGAAGCAAGTCTTCATGATTGATAAGTGGAAGGGAATTATCGATGTTGCTGGATTCATCAATCAGTACAGTAACATGATTGAATATACTTTTGGGATTTATAATCCAGATTCTATCGCGTTAACCCCAGAAAACATTACTAGTTGGGTAGGATTTAAAGCGAAGAATGCTGAAAAAGCAAGAATAACGGGTATTGAATTTTCATTTAATAGCGAAGGAAAAATTGGTCCTTTAGACATCTCTACATTGATGGGGTACACTTACATGAATCCAATTACCTTAAATAATGATCCTGCTTACTTGGCCTCTTTCTCGGACACCAACACCAATATGTTGAAATACCGTTTTAAAAACCTTGCAAAAGCCGACGCTGAGATACGTTATAAACGTATTTCTGGCGGTGCCTCCTGTCGATACAATGGTTTTATGTCTAATATCGATCGTGTGTTCGAGGAGCCAATTGCTGGAACGTATGTACTTCCGGGATTGAAGGAATACCGTCAAATTTACAATCAAGGTAATTTAGTGTTTGATGTGCGTTTTGGGGTGAATTTCACAGAGCATATGCGCATGATGTTCATTATCAATAATGTGTTGAACGCGGAGTATTCTTCCCGCCCGGCGGACATTCAACCACCACGAAATTTCATGATTCAATTGAAATATGCGGTGCAATAGGCATCTATTCTATTGCAACTAACTCAGCATTATTTGGTATATTCGTCAAAGAACTAGTGAATAACCGACTGCTTTGACTATGAAATACGGCCTAATTATCCTCGCATTTGTTGCGTTCAATTCCCTCGGACAAATCACAGGTAAAGTGATTATTGAATCGAAAGAACCTGTTGTTGGCGCAAAACTTATTGCTTCGAATGGCGAAAAAGCAATTTCCAACTATGACGGAAATTTTCAGCTGAACGCGACGACTTACCCGGTAACAATTATCACAACAATGCTGCCTTACATGGCTGACACGACGATTGTGAATGGTCCTGGAAATGTGATTATCACGATGCGCGAACAGGTACAGAACTTAGGCCCTGTTGTTGTTTCGGCAAACCGTCGTCAGCAAGCCATTGAAGAGGTTCCAGTCTCTATGGAGATCATCCGTCCGCAACTGATCGACAACAAAGGAATTACCGATTTGGAACAGGCTGTTGATCAAACGCCGGGTGTATTTACGATGGATGGTCAGGTAAGTATTCGCGGTGGAAGTGGTTTTGCCTATGGTACAGGTAGTCGTGTGCTTTTATTGTGGAATGGAATGCCACTGCTGTCTGGATATGCGGGGGACACCCAATGGAACGCAATCCCAATGGAACAGGCTGCTCAAATTGAGGTCATGAAGGGTGCTGCTTCTGTATTGTATGGAAGTGGAGCCTTGAATGGAGTAATAGCAATGGCTGAAAAAGAACCAAACCTGAAGCCTGAGACGAAAGTAAAGCTACAATATGGGATGTATGGAAATCCTGCCCGCGAATCATTGAACTGGTGGAAGCCAAAGAACCAAATCAACCCAATGAATCAACAAGTGGAGGTGTACCGTGGCCAAATGTTTCAACGTGTTGGTTATACGGTTTCTTCTACATTCTTTCACAATGACGGTTACCGCGATGGGGAAACTGAATTCCGCGGTCGTGTAAGTGGAACATTGTATTTCAAGTTTAAAAAGTATGAGCGTCTTAAAGCAGGTATTGGCTACAACTTCCAAATGCAAAAAACAGGGAACTTCCTCATTTGGGAAAGTGATTCCTTGGCGTATACACCTAGCGGGGGAGCCGATGTGAGTGATTCTGCATCTACCTTAACATTCAACCTCGGAAAGCGCCTGTTCATTGACCCGTATGTGCGTTTTACAGATAAACACAACAACAAGCACTCTTTAAAAACACGCATGTACTTTGCAGAAAATGCAAACTTGACGAATCCAAGTCAAAGCAATAGTGCAACAGTGTATTTCTCCGATTACCAGATTCAACGAGAGTTCCGTGAGGGAGCAACAATTACTGCTGGAGTGTCGAATATCTTCAACTCGGTGAGCTCGAACCTTATGGGTGACCACACCTCAAACAATGCGGCTGCCTACGGTCAATACGAACAAAAAATTGGCAAGTTAGACATCACTGGAGGCGTTCGTGTGGAGTATTTCCAAATGGATGGTAAGAGTGGAGATTCTGATTTTATAATTTCCAAAAAGAATGGGACGAAAATTCCAGTATATCCAGTTATTCGCTTAGGATTGCACTACCAAGTAATGAAATACACCCACTTGCGTGCATCTTTTGGACAAGGTATTCGCTATCCTTCAGTGGCTGAGCGTTACACAAGAACAAGTGTAGGGGCCTTGAACATTTTTCCAAATGCTGCTTTGCGACCAGAAGTAGGGTGGGCTGGTGAAATTGGAATTAAGCAAGGTGTGAAAATGGGTGACTGGAAAGGAATGATCGATGTGTCGGGATTCATCAACCAATACAGCAATATGATAGAGTTTTCGTTTGGCTGTTACAATCCTATGTCAGGTGAGGCGATAAGTACACAAGATCCAAATTTTGGGCAAATCTATCAGGAACTCTTGGGTCAAGGATATTCCGTGCAATTAACGCTGAAAAAGCAAGAATCTCTGGAATTGATGCGTCGTTCAACAGCATGGGTAAAATTGGTGATGTGGAAATCATTTCACTCATTGGCTATACATACATGAACCCGATTAGCTTGAATAATGATCCTGCATATCGTTTGTCAAATAGTGATACCACACAGAACTTATTGAAATACCGTTTTAAGCATTTGGCTAAGGCAGATGTTGAGGTGAATTACAAGAAATACAGCATTGGCGTTTCTATGCGTTACAACAGCTACATGTCGAACATTGATCGCGTATTCGAAGAAGCAATTGCAGGGGGGACATATGTGTTGCCAGGATTAAAAGAATACCGTCAAATCTACAACAAAGGAAACTTCGTGGTGGATGCGCGTATCGGATTTAAAATCAGTGAGTCTTACCGTTTAGGCTTCATGGTGAACAATATTTTCAACGCGGAATATTCTTCTCGTCCGGGCGACATTCAACCACCAAGAAACTTCTTGGTTCAAGTGCAAATGAAATTCTAATGAAGGTACTCGGCGTAATTCCAGCACGCTTTGCGTCGTCGCGTTTTCCAGGAAAACCATTGATCGACATCAAGGGAAAAACCATGATTCGTCGCGTGTTTGAAGGTGCAGCACAATCGTTATTGATTGAACGTGTAGTGGTAGCAACTGATGACCAACGCATTATTGATGAGGTGCTTTCATTCAACGGAAATGCGGTCATGACCTCAGAAAAACATCCTTCAGGAACGGATCGTTGTGCTGAAGTGGCTGCGCTTTATCCTGATTGTGATATTGTGATCAACATCCAAGGCGATGAACCATTGGTCGATTACCGTCAACTGGAGCAATTGATTTCCGCGTTTTCTGATCCTTCCGTTGAGATTGCGACATTGGTTACGCGCAAAACAACGATGGACGACTTACAGAATCCGAATCGTATCAAGGTTGTCGCTGATCACGAAATGAACGCGCTTTACTTTAGCCGCAGTGTGGTTCCAAATTTTCATCATACGACAGGAGATGTGCTAAAGAACTATCCCTTTTTGCGACATATAGGGCTTTATGCATACCGAGCATCTACCTTGCAAGAACTTACTTCATTGGAGCCTACGGCATTGGAAAAAACAGAGTCCTTGGAACAGCTGAGATGGTTGTACTATTGCCATAAAATTCGTTTGGTGGAAACAGAAATTGAGACACCTAACATCGATGTTCCTGAGGACTTGGAAAAAGTACTTGAACAATTAAACTAACCCATAAATTATTTTATTCATCGTTTACAAAAAGAAAGACTCCGATGGTGTAACATCTATTGAATCCATCCGTATCTTGGAGTTTAGGCGCTTTTTATTTACATTCGCATCATGTTGACAACGAATACACTCATCGGAGAACTATTGCTTAGACACAATTGTGTGATTGTGCCTGAGTTTGGTGGTTTCGTTGCACGTCAAACTTCTGCTGTAATTGATTACGTTTCTGGTACGATGCAGCCTCCTAGAAAATCGTTGTTATTCAACCGTCAACTTATCAATAATGATGGTTTGCTTGTTGCCGAATTGGCACGAACAAACGAGATTTCATTTGATGAAGCGTTGCAAATGGTTCAAGGGACTGTCGCAGAGTGGAATGAAACACTAATCCGCGGTGAACGTGTCACGATTGATCGCGTAGGATTCATCTTTCATGACCGTGAGAAAAATCTTTGCTTCGAACAAGACCGCTTTTTCAACTTGCTTTTAGAATCTTACGGGTTAGGAAGCGTTCACTTTATTGCGAAGGAGGACGTGGAACGTGTGAAAGAAGGAGCCAAAATACGCACACTTGATCCGGCTATTGTAGAGGATAATGGGGAAGAAGTCGAGGCGGAAGGAGCTGAAATCATTACTCATCCTGCAGCGTCAGGAAAGCGTAGAGTGTGGAAATATGTTGCAGCTGCGGCATGTATTCTTCCAATAGCGTTTTATTCGATTTGGATACCTACTCGAACAGATGTCATTCAGTCTGGTGTGCTTTCGATCAGTGATTTTAATCCCTTTCATGAAAAACATGAAGCCAAGTACGCACAGAAATCCGAGAACTACGACGTTACAATTTCTGAGGTAGAAAAATCGTTGGAAGAACAAATCAATGAATCACCTGAAACGGAGGTTTTCTCAGTTGAATTGGATGATAATTTGACGATTCCTGTTAAAGTTGAGCGTTCTGTAGAACCATCAACTGTGACACCATCTACCCAAAATCAATCTACCCTAGGTGCTTATGATTGCGTGGTTGGCTGTTTTTCAAGTCAGTCGAATGCGCAAAACATGATTTCATCTTTGAAAGCACGTGGATTTGATGCACGCCAAGTAGATTTTTCCAACGGATTGTATCGAATAAGTGCAGGTTCTGTATCAACAGAGGCGCAAGCGCGTCAACTTGTAGCAAACGTCAACGCACAAGGATTCAACGGTTGGATTCTTCGCCATTAAAACCCGAATACCATTAAATTTTACCCCATGCATAAGCACATTTTATCTGTCCTTTTCCTTGGAATTGGCTTGTTTTCATTTTCGCAATTTGGCTATTTAGAGCCCATTAAAAACGCAGAAGGAAGTAATTATCAATTCACGAAAGTGGCTCACCTTGATGCTACACCAGTTCAAAGTCAAGGGTATACAGGAACGTGTTGGAGCTTTTCGGCGCTTTCATTTTTTGAATCCGAATTGATACGCATGGGGAATAAAAACCCAGATCTTCTCGCTGAAATGTTTGTTGTCCGAAAAGCGTACGAAAGCAAAGCACAGAAATATATCCGTATGGATGGAAAAATCAACTTCTCAGAGGGTGGTGCTTTTCACGATATTCCATTTGTCATTCGCAATTTTGGAATTGTACCGGAAGAGATTTATAAAGGATTGAACTATGGCATGGAGACACACGACCATAGTGAAATGTTTGAAGTGTTGAATGGCGCCATGCAGGGAATGTTGACCGCATCAAAAAATTCAAAGAACGGAATCACGGGTGCATGGATAAATGCAATCAAAGGAATTTTGGACGCTTACCTTGGTGAGGATATCAAAGAGTTTGAGTGGAAAGGAAAGAAGTATACGCCAATAAGCTATGCGAAAGCAATTGGATTGAACATGGATGATTATGTGTCACTGACATCATTTACCAACCATCCGATGTATTCGCGTTGCATGCTCGAAATTCCTGACAACTGGGCATGGGGAGAAAGCTACAATGTTGGCTTAGATGAATTGTTTGATGCCTGTGAATATGCCTTGAAGAATGGGTATACACTAGCATGGGGAGCGGATGTGTCAGAAAAAGGTTTTAGTTTTAGAAATGGCCTTGCTATTGTGCCAGAAGATCCATCTAGCATCGAGATTCAAGGTAGAGACAATAAAAACTTTTCTGATGCGGGTGCAGATAAAAAATCAAATGCATTCATGACACCAATGCCTGAAATTGCTGTAACTCCTGAAATGCGACAAGAAGGATACGACAATAAAACAACTACAGACGACCACGGGATGCACATTGTCGGCTTGTATAAAGATCAAAATGGCACGCGTTATCTGTTAGTAAAAAACTCGTGGGGAACAGGAAATTTTCCGAAGGGATTCCTCTATGTATCAGAGAATTATTTCAAGTTAAAGACCATCAATATTTATGTTCATAAAGGTGGTGTTGCTCCAGCACTCAAAAAAAAACTAAGCTTGTAGTTAGTTGATTTTTAGCTAGTTTTGTGATTCATAATAAAAATTTAGTATATTGTAGCACTACTAAATGCTACTATGGAACGTTTAACACCCGCCGAAGAACAGGTGATGTTGAAGCTTTGGAAGCTTCAATCTGCAGCTGTGAAAGAAATTCAGGATCTTTATAGTGAGCCGAAACCCGCTTACAACACAACGTCCACAATTGTTCGTATTCTTGAACGCAAGAAATTTATCAAGCATAAATCATTGGGTCGAGGATATGTCTATGCGCCGAGAATTTCCAGAGAAAAATACCGTGAGTACTTGGTTGATCACCTTTTGAAACATTATTTCGAAGGTGATGTGAAAGAGTTTAAGAGCGTATTGTAAATCGTTACTTTATTCTCCCTCGCGCAAAGGCACGGGCTTCTTCATCGCTTCGCACAAAATCCTCGTAGACTGGAGTTGATTGTGATTGAACAGCATTTAATGTAGCTTCATTGATGCGTGCAATGTCCGTGAAATGAATTTGGTCATTAAGGTAAGCCTCAACAGCAACTTCATTTGCAGCATTTAAAATACATGCAGCTGTTCCGCCTGTATCCATTGCATCATAGGCCAAGCCAAGGTTTCGGAAGACATCGCGACTGGGCGCCTCGAAGGTGAGCTGTGGGTAATCCATGAAATTGAATCTTGGAAACGTTGTCGGTAATCGATCAGGATAGGTCAAGGCAAATTGAATCGGCAATTTCATGTCTGGCAGTCCCATTTGAGCCTTCATACTACCGTCTTCAAACTGTACCAATGAATGCACAATCGATTGCGGATGCACAATGACGTCAATTTGATCAGGACGCAAGTTGAATAACCATTTTGCTTCGATGACTTCCAACCCTTTGTTCATCAGTGTTGCTGAGTCAATTGTAATCTTCGCGCCCATAGACCAATTCGGATGCTTCAAGGCTTGAGCACGTGTGACGCTTGCCAACTGCTCAGCACTCCACCCGCGGAAAGGTCCACCAGATGCGGTTAGATAGATCTTTTCAATTGGATTGTGAAATTCTCCCACTAAGCATTGAAATATCGCGGAATGCTCAGAGTCAACAGGATAGATATTAACCCCATGCTCTCTCGCCATTTTCGTGACAAGTTCTCCAGCAACAACAAGCGTTTCTTTGTTCGCTAACGCAATCGTTTTCTTTGCCTCGATGGCACGCAATGTTGGTTTTAACCCGGCATAGCCGACAAGAGCGGTCAATACCACGTGAACTTCTGAAGATTCTACCACTTGACACAAGGCCTCTGCGCCGGCATACACATGAATGTCTTGATTTTTCAGTGCCTCTTTCACATAGAGGTATTGACTTTCATCGGTAATGACAACAGAATTTGGCTGATGCTTAATTGCTTGTGTAATCAACAAATCGGCATTCTTCCCTGCGGTAATGACCTGCAAGTCGAAGTGGTCGGGATAAGATTCAAGAACTTCGAGTGCTTGTGTGCCGATTGAACCGGTTGAACCAAGTATGGCAATGCCCTTTTTTTGTGTCATGGCTTAAAATTACATTTTTCCCTGCGTTGTTCGTGGGTTTAAGCATAACGGATTGAAAGTATTTTTGTTTGTTGTGCCAATCTGATGAAACAAATTCCGACTAAAATGAGCATTTTTGCGCCATGAAATACCGCATCCTCACCACCGACGAATTGCTTCATTTTGAGGAAGAACTGAAACAGTTTCTCATTGTGAATGGTGTTCATGGGGATGAGTGGGAGCAAATGAATCGAGATACTCCCGAAAAAGCAGTCGAATTGGTGGAGATGTTCAGCGATACAGTCTTGCAAAAAGTCTATGAGAGAATGGAGTTCGTTGAGTTCCGCAGTGTCGATTCTTGCTTGGTGTTTCATTGTCTTTCAGACCGATCCCTTTTAATTGCCCTTCAACATACCCAGCCTGACCTCGATTTGTCAAGTCCCGAAGCAATTGATACTGCACTCACAGGTGATCTTTCCAAACTGAACTTCTTCCGCTCTGAAAAAAAGCACCAAGGTTCTCGCGAAGAAGAGGTACATCGTTTAGTTGAACAAGGCTGTGTGCCGTCTGAGGCTTCCTTTTGGAATGCCTTGGTTGGGATTGTGTCGAAATCGGAAGGGTAAATCATTCTTCAATAAGCCATTTTTTTATTGGTTTCCCGCGAAAGGAAGTGTAATTTCGTGCAACAAAACTATCGTGTTATGAAAAATCTTCTTTTCCTCGCAGCGCTTGTCTGTTCAAGTGCCATTTTTGCTCAAATTCAACGCCCAATGGCAAGTCCACAAGGGAAAGTAGAACAAAAAGTCGGATTGACGGATGTCAAAGTAGAATACTATCGTCCATCAAAAAATAACCGCGTTGTCTTTGGTGATGTTGTTCCTTTCAACGAGTTATGGCGTACAGGAGCGAATGAAAACACAAAGTTTACCTGTGCAGATGCAGTGGTATTTGGCAAGGATACCTTGAAGGCAGGAACGTATGCAATCTTTACAAAACCTTCTGAAAAAAGTTGGGAGGTGATTTTCTACACAGAGACAACGAACTGGGGAACACCAGAAAAATGGGACGAAGGAAAAGTTGCTTTGCGTTTGATTGCTAATGTAATTGCCATGAATGGCGTCGTTGAAATGTTTACGATTGGATTTGATAATGTCACTACAAATTCAGCCAACTTGATTTTCTCTTGGGATAAAACACGAGTTACTGTTCCGTTTTCTGTACCAACAGCAGTGAAAATGCAGGCAGCGATTGATAAAACAATGGCTGGTCCGACATCAGGTGAATATTACGCATCAGCAGAATTCTATTTTAAGGAGAAAAAA
>JAJTDQ010000106.1 GCA_021300505.1 Cryomorphaceae bacterium | reverse complement strand
TATACAGTATATAAAGGGGGTTCAATTCCCAAAAAGTAGTATTGGTCTGAAAAAATATTTCCAGAATTTTTAGAAAATTAGCTCAATATTCGGTCAATAGATCGTAGCATTGGCTCATGAAATATAAAGAGGGTCAAATAGTCAGATCAACTGGTTTTGGGATCAGTGAAAGTTGGGGGAATTACATATATTTTTCATAAGTGGGTTAGACGACTAGGTATTAGTATTCCAAAACCGGAACTGAAGGAGTATTTTCTGTCAAGGAGGTAATTACTTTGCTTACTTTGCTTAATTCGGGTAGTTAAGAATAATTAAGCAAAATCAACCAATATCTTTAATTTTTTTGGTCAATTTTTGGTCAATTTTAACTCCTTAAAAAACAAAACCCCTTGATTATCAAGGGGTTTAATTGTTTCTTGGTGATCCCGCTGGGACCGTAAGTGATCCGGCTGGGATACCTAAATCCTAACCGAAATGCCTGCTTTTATGAGGTTTTTTACATAGCCTTGCTAATTCTGTTGACAGTAATGTTGACAAAAAATTTAGCTCGTTTTGCGGCTATTTGAAAGAACGATTTCTAAGAGCTAAAGTAATGATTAATAAACTAAATTCAAACAAATCAAACTAAAACTAATGTGTTTTTTTCTAGCTGTTTTTAAGGTGTTTGTTCAAGTCACTAATTCTTCTTCTTACAACAATTATCCAGCTTTTCATAAGCACTTACTACTGCTGGGACTTCATCGGCATCAAAACCCAGTTTTGAAATTTCTGTTCTAATTTCTGCAATCGTTATTTTCTTGGGTTTATATTTAACGCTAATTGTCATATCGGTTTCATTGTACTCCACCAATTTAATCCCTTTTACAAAGACCAAATCTGTTTCCATTAAGCCACCGCACGTTTCGCACACCTTACAGTGATTGCAATAGGTTTTGGTTTTAATTACAACTGTCTCAGTTTTTTTCTGCGCGTTTGCGATAAAAGAACCTGATACTAAAATGAGTGTGATGATTATATTTTTCATAATTGTTTCTTTATAGAATAAAATTAGTTGAATAATCTGTGATTAAAATCTAGTAACTATTTGAATTTCATTTTTTGAATTCGCACAGAATTCAAAATTGCTAAAAGAGCAACACCGACATCTGCGAAAACTGCCTCCCACATCGTTGCTAAACCTCCTGCTCCTAAAGCAAGAACGACGGCCTTAACTGAAAAAGCTAAAATAATGTTTTGCCAAACGATTTGTTTTGTTGCTTTTCCGATGGAAATTGCCGTTGCAATTTTTGAGGGATGGTCGGTTTGAATAATCACATCAGCTGTTTCTATTGCTGCATCACTGCCCAATCCACCCATCGCAATTCCAACGTCACTTAATGCTAAAACGGGAGCATCATTGATCCCGTCACCCACAAATGCAATGACTTTGGATGTGTCTTTTTTCAGTTCTTCTACTTTCTCAACTTTATTTTCGGGTAATAAATTTCCGAATGCTTTTTCAATCCCTAATTTGGTGGCAACATCCGAAACAACTGCCTGTTTATCTCCTGAAAGCATGATCGTTTCAATTGACATTGATTTCAAATCCTGAATAGCTTTTCCGGCATCTTCTTTTATTTCATCTGAAACAGTAATAAAACCAACAAACTTATTGTTTAGAGCAACCAATACGATGCTATCCACGATTTCATCAATAGACTCAGGATAAATAACATTGAACTTTTTAAGCAATTTGGAATTTCCAGCAAGAATTGTTTCGCTATTTAATGTGCCTTTTAAACCATGACCGGAGATTTCTTCGACTGAGCTGATTGAAAAACGTTCACCTTGATCCATGGATTCTGCAACTATCGCTTTTGCTATTGGATGGGTCGAATTCTTTTCAATTGCTGCTACCATGGATAAAAACTCTTCTTCTTCATATTTTTCAGATTGCACTTTCTGAACCTTGAATACACCTTTGGTAAGAGTACCTGTTTTATCCATCACCACTGTATTTACTTTCGTCAACAGATCCAAATAATTAGATCCTTTAAAAAGTATTCCGTTTCGTGAAGCTGCTCCAATTCCACCAAAGTAACCTAGTGGAATTGAAATAACCAAGGCGCAAGGACATGAGATTACAAGAAAAATGAGTGCTCTATACAACCAATCTGAAAAAACATAAGAGTCAACAAAAAAGTAGGGCAAAACGGTGAGTAATGTTGCTAAAAGAACAACAATTGGGGTATAAATCCGTGCAAATTTTCGAATGAATAACTCGGTTTGAGCCTTTCTGGCAGTTGCATTTTGAACCATTTCCAGAATTCTGCTGATCGAACTATCTGAAAACTTTTTACTGACTTTAATTTCTATAACTTGTCCAATGTTTATCATTCCTGCTAGAACATTGTGATCCTTGTAAATAGTGTCAGGAACACTTTCTCCTGTGAGCGCGGAGGTATTAAAACTTCCTTTTTCATTCAATAAAACACCGTCCAAGGGGATTTTTTCACCGGAACGAACCTGAATTGTTTCACCTATTTGCACTGTTTCGGGATGAACTATTTCAGTTTGATTATTACGGATTACCGTTGCTGATTCCGGACGGATATCCAACAAAGCTTTAATGTTTCCTTTTGCTCGTTTAACGGCTGCAGACTGAAATAATTCACCAATTGTATAAAAGAGCATCACTGCAACTCCTTCTGGATATTCTCCAATTGCAAATGCGCCAATGGTTGCTATTCCCATTAAAAAGAATTCAGAAAAGACATCTTTTCTAAGAATTGCTTTACCAGCATCAATTAACACAGGTATTCCTACGGGTAAATAGGCAACACCATACCAAACAAGACGCACATAATGGTTGAACCAGGATTGTTCAATTAGATGATCAAAGGCTAAGGCAATCATTAATAAGATGAAACTGACAATGGAAGGTAGATATTCTTTGAAATCATCCATCGTCATTTTTGATGAAAGTCCTTTCGCTTTCAATTTCTCTTCCGCCTCGAGATTGACTTTCTCTTCCAATGAACAACAGGTGATGATCCCCTGGTCATCGTAGGTATGTTGATGGTTTGGATCTGTATTTATCATGGTGACTATTTTTTATTAATGCGCATGACCTCCGCCACCTTCAGATTTCATCAAATGACTCTGTATGTAATAGGCGCCTTTCAACACAATTTGTGCGTGTGCTGGAATCGTTTGCAAAACAGTGACTTGAACAAAACCTAATTGGGTCGTTCCAGTTTTAACTTCAATTCTTTGGAAGTGAAATGATTTTCCATGTTCTTCTTCATGTGCAGGTTCTTCTTCATGATCGTGACCATCGTCATGTGAATGTCCTTCTGCGTGATCGTGTCCTTCTTCATGATTATCCTCTTCTTCTGATTCTTCTAAGACGAAAATAAATTCGCGACCATCGGCTTTTACGACTGCATCCACAGGAACCGCTTTTACAGAATGAGTACCAACATTAATCAAAGCATTGACATACATTCCTGGGATGAGGGTTTGTTGTTCATTGGTGATATCCGCATGAACCGCTACCGATTTTGTTTCATTCTCGAATGCTTTTCCGATGCTAAATACCTTTCCTTGAATCTCGGTATTGTCCTGGTTGGTTAAAACGAAATTGATGGTTTGTCCAACTTTTACTTTTTGCAGGTCTTTTTCATAAACCAATAGATCCACATGCATTTTAGAATTATCAACAATACTAAAAAGCACTTGACCTGGCTCTGCATTTGTTCCAATTTTAACATTCACATCTGTAATATATCCGCTGATTGGCGCAGTGATAGCCATTGAAGAAGTGGCGTTTTCAGAACTGCTTAAATTCATAGTATTCATCTGTTTTTTTAATGAATTAAAACGAGCCTTTTCAACCTCATATTCTGATTTGGCTTTTTGCAGTACTTTTTTAGAATTTGCATTTCCTTCATTCAAGGATTTTTGTCGCTCATACTCTAGTGTAAGCAATTCTAGATTACTTTTTGAGGTTAAATAGGCCTCTTGAATTTTTGTGAATTCAAGATTTTCAATAATGGCTAAGGTTTGACCTTCCTTTATAAATTGCCCTTCAATGATGCTGATTTTTTTAATAATACCACCAAGTAAAACCGATACATCTGCTTGATTTTGAGGAGGCAGTTTGGTGTATCCATTTGCATTGATTACTTCACTCAAATTCTTCATTGCAAAATCGCCTAACACTATCCCAGAGGCTTTGTATTGAGCTTCATTCAATTCGACTTCTTTTACTGTCGATTCAGCATGTTCTTCTTTCGGTTCTTCCGTACTTTCAGAAGATCCACAAGACACTATGCCAACGAGTAATCCGGAAACAATGATCGCGGAAATTACTTTTCTATTTTTTATTTTTAAAAACATGGTCTTTCAATTATTGATTTAATAAATATTGTAAGTTGATCACTGCCTGGTTGTGATTGTAAATCGACAGCAAGTAGTTTGAGTTGATCTCTAATACAGTTTGATATCCCTGTAGATATTCAATGTATGAAATTTCACCTTCCGCATAATTTTTGTTTGCATTATCAGAAATGATTGTTGCATTTTTCAAGGCAGTATTTTCATAGTATGAAATGGTTTCTCTTGCCAACTGCAATTCTTGAAGTTGTTGTTCAAATTGCATGTGAAGTTCATTCGACAATTGAGAAGCCTGACTCTCGTGAATTTGAACTGAAGTTTCTGCAGCTCGATTTTTTGCCACATAGGATCCTGCAAAAATTGGGATGGATACACCAAGAGTCACACCTTGGAAACGAGGAGTTCCATCGTAATTGATAATTTGACCGTTCACATCTTGAACACCTGTCAAGGATTGAATAAAGTAACCAACTTTCAAATCAGGGAACATCATTGATTTCTCTACATTTAACCCAGCCATGGCAATTTTTACATTTTCCAAAGCCAATGCCAATGCAGGATTTTGATTTAGTGCAGAACTATCTGTTACCTGAATACTTGGAATCACCGTAAAAGGTTGTTCAGCAATTGTAAAGTCTGTTCCCAATTTCAACAATGTTCTAATATTCAACTTTTCGTTTCTGATGGCCAGAGCATTTTGCCTTTTCAACTTTTGCAATTCCTGCAATTTGGTTTCAGCCGTGATTTTTTCCAGATTATTCACATCTCCAGTTTCGAAGCGCAAGGTTGAAGCCGCAACAAAATTTTGCAACAGACTATCTTGAACATTCAAGAGATTTTCAAATTCAATTAGATACAGCAAATGATTCCATGATTGTCGGATTTCATAAACCAAACGAACTTTATGGGATTCCAATTGAATTTCACTTCCTTTGATACTGGCATCAATCAATTGTTTTTTTGCAGCAATTTGAAATGGATTTATGCCTTGAGAAATTGAATAATTCTGATCAAATTTCCCAGTATTGTATTGCCCAAGCATCGCCCCCAATTCGGTTTTTGGCAACTCAAATGCGGTTCCTTTCAATTGAGTTTGGAATTGAATATTCAATTCTGCTTGTTGAATCGAGTAATTGTTCTTTAAACCATACTCGATTGCACTTTCCAAATTCAACGTTGGTTCGTTTTGTGCAATCGATGAAGATGAGATTGAAACCAGGAAAAGAGTTGTTATGACTGATAATTTAGCCTTTTTACTTGGTTTAACACCTTTTTCAAAATAGATGTATAAAATGGGTAAAACTATCAATGTTAAGAGTGTAGCGGTAATTAATCCCCCAATTACTACAGTTGCCAGTGGTTTTTGCACTTCAGCACCTGCAGAATTACTTAATGCCATTGGTAAAAATCCAAGTGAAGCAACTGCTGCCGTTAAAAGCACAGGTCTGAGCCTCACTTTTGTGCCTTCAAAAACTCTGTCTTCTACTGATGTCATACCTTCAGATTTAAGTTGATTAAAATATCCAATTAATACAATACCATTTAAAACGGCCACTCCAAATAGTGCAATAAATCCTACACCTGCAGAAATACTAAATGGCATGTCTCTTAACCATAAAGCAAAAACACCCCCAATTGCAGACAAGGGAATTGCAGTAAAAATCAACAAAGATTGTTTCATGGATTTAAACGTAAAAAATAACAAAATGAAAATCAGCAAGAGTGCAATGGGAACTGCTATCGATAATCGGGCAGTTGCCTCAACAAGGTTCTCGAATTGCCCTCCATACGTGATATAGTAGCCAGATGGCAATTTCAGTTTTTTATCCAATTTTGTTTGAATTTCCTCCACAACACTTTTCACATCCCTTCCTCGAACATTGAAACCAACAACAATTCTTCGTTTTCCATCTTCGCGGCTAATTTGCATTGGTCCGGGTTCGTAACTGATATCTGCCACTTGCTCCAAAGGAATTTGACTTCCCGATGGAAGCGTAATGAACAATGTCTTTAAATTTGAAATGTCACTTCTGCTGTCTGAATCCAGGCGCAACACAAGATCGAACCGCTTTTCACCTTCGTACACAACTCCTGCTTTAGATCCTGCAAAGCCAATTCGAATAACGCTGTTCAGATCACCCACATTTAAACCATACAGTGCAAGTTTATCGAAATTGTAACGAACGAAAATTCAGTTGTTGCTCCAGGAATATCACTCAATGCTTCTTCCATCTTTTCCATCAATTCTTCTTTGGTTTCAGCTGATGTCCATTCGCTTTTATCCTTCAACAAAATGATCATATCTCCTGCCTCCATTGGCATTGGATCCGTTGGAATTTCAGCACTACCAATTTTAGTGACGATCATTTTAACTTCCGGAAAGCGCTCTTTCAATATTTTTTCAGCCTTAGTTGTCGATTCAATTTCCTGAGACAATGAACTTCCCGAAGCAATGATCAAGTGAGTAGCGATGTCTCCCTCGTCTAGCGTTGGAATGAATTCACCTCCCATTCGATTGAAAACAAGCAATGCAAACACAAATAGAGCAAATGCTGCACCGACTACCAATCCTTTTACTTTTAACGATTTTTGAAGGAAAGGTTTGTAAATACGTTGTGCACCGTCAATTAATTTATCACTGAAGTTCTTCTTATGTCCCGTTTGCTTTTTAAGTACTAATGCAGACATCATTGGAACATAGGTCAAGGAAAGTAGAAATGCTCCCAGAATTGCGAATGAAACGGTTTGTGCCATTGGTCCAAACATTTTACCTTCTATTCCTACCAATGCGAGAATCGGCAAGTAAACGATAAGGATGATTATTTCTCCAAATGCGGCGCTACTTCTGATTTTTGAAGAAGCCTGATATACCTCATCGTTCATTTGTTCAGCAGTTAGCACTTTTGTTTCTTTTGACACTTGTAAACGGTGGATAATTGCTTCCACAATGATCACTGCCCCATCTACGATCAACCCAAAGTCGATCGCACCTAAACTCATTAAGTTTCCGGAAACTCCAAAAAGGTGCATCATTGAAACAGCGAAGAGCAAAGAGAGTGGAATTACAGATGCTACAACAAGTCCTGCTCGCCAATTTCCTAAAAGCAAAACAAGAATGAAAATAACGATCAATGCACCTTCAATCAAATTCGTTTGAACTGTGCCTATGGCTTTATTCACCAATTTAGTTCGATCCATAAATGCTTCGATTTCGACACCTTCCGGAAGTGATTTTTTGATCTGTTCCATTTTTAGCTTTACGCGCTCAACAACCTCTGCAGAGTTTTCGCCTTTCAGCATCATGGCCATACCACTCACTTCTTCACCTTTCCCGTCTTTTGTTACAGCGCCAAAACGAATGCTACTACCCATTTGAACCTTTGCAACATCACGGATTAAAACTGGAATTCCATTTTGGTTTTTAACAACGATCTTATTAATATCATTGATACTACTTACCATGCCAATTCCACGAATGAAATAAGCATATGGCTTTTTATCAATGTAGGCACCACCCGTATTTTCCTTGTTCTTTTTTAGCGCCTCGAAAATTTCGGCTACCGTGGTATTCATACTCTTGAGTTTGTTTGGTTCAACAGCAATTTCATATTGCTTCAAACTTCCACCTAGGGTATTTACCTCCGCAACTCCAGGAGTGCCCAACAATTGAGGACGTATGATCCAATCCTGAATTGTTCTCAATTCAGTAGCATCGTATTTTTTCTCATAGCCCTTTTTCGGGAAAACGACATACTGGTAAATTTCCCCTAAACCCGTACTGACTGGCGCTATCTCGGGACTTCCAATGCCCTCAGGTATTGAATTCTCAGCTTCTTTCAGACGTTCATTTATCTGAGTTCTTGCCCAGTAAATATCAACATCTTCCTCAAACACGACAGTTACAACACTAAGTCCGAAGCGACTAATTGAACGCAGTTCCACGATTTTAGGAATTGGCTTAACCGCCAACTCGATTGGATAGGTGATGAACTGTTCTACTTCTTGTGTTGCAAGTGTTGGTGAGGAAGTAATTATTTGAACTTGATTGTTCGTAATATCGGGCAAAGCATCGATTGGAAGTTTACTAACAGAATACGTTCCAACGGCTATTAATGCCACAGTGAATAAACCAATAATGAATTTATTCTTAATACTAAAATGAATGATTTTATCTAACATTTGAAAAAAATTAATCACAATAAAATACAGCGTTTTGCAGCATGATAGTTTGATCATGTGCATCAGCCAATTGTTTCAAGTCACTACTTGAAATCTATTTGTGATTATGCTATTTTAGGCGGTTGCCAAATAGCGGAATTGAATTCTGATGTGCAGAATTGATACGCGGGAAATGACGATAAACGTTCATACGCTGGAATATTATTTTTTTCTAATTCGATTGGAATTACCGTTTTGGAAATAAACAACGATAATGAAGATGGCAGGTGGTCATGACTGAGTGGACAATGATCCTCTTCATGTTGTGTATCTGTTTCATCGTGTACACCATTGATGTGTTCAATTACAAAATCTTGGAAACTTAATTGATGGTGCTCCTCGTTGTGATGGTTGTAGTGTTCAATGAATTCAGGGACAAAAGTTATTAAATGCGCGAACTCCGATGGAAAAGTAATTCCAGCGATGAAATAAAACAAACTGTGTAAAATAATTAAGTTATTTGTTTATCCAATTGTTCTACCCCCCAAATTTTCTTTGCTATCTCCTCATAGAGTTCTTGTCGTTCTAATAAAGCTTCCTTATTAAATAAACTGTATGGTTTAAAATCTAGGTTGTCACGTTCGTAAAATCTAATGAACTGGGGGTTGTTTATGTAACAATCCTTATTTAAAGACTTTGCCAGTAAATTCTCTCCAAAATAGATAGGTAGCTTTTTATCAAATGTAAGGTCGTTTAAACTTCTATTCTTGTCCATTGGAAGTAACAATAACCCCCCAAACTTATTACGGTGTCTATCAAATGTTTCTTTTTCCGGATATTCCTCCTCAAACCAATCATGATGGTCACATATTATATGTTCAATGTCATATGGGTTTTTAATCTCTCTACTGATATAATTTGTGAAATTAGATGGTAAACCACTAGAGGTTTCAATAAAGTCGGTTATACGGGACAAAATATGTAACATGTACCTAACGGTCCAACCGTTTAATCTGAAGTCATCAATGGTTTCTAATTGAAACTCCATTTCTCCAATTTCCTCCTTACATATTTCTAATAATTCAACAATAGATTTTCTTCTGAATTTCTTGGACAGTAAGAATACATTATAGACAATAGCGGAGTAATCAACCGTTTTATAGTTGAATATACGTCTAGTAAAGTACAAGTCTAGAAAACAAGAAATTAGTTTAATTTTCTTATCGGATTCCTCCTTTGTCTCGTTGGGGTCAATTGACGCTAATATCAATTGAAATTGAAGAGTAAAGTTACGATTACCATTGTAAAAAACTGACTCAAACCCTGGAGTATAGTTAGTGGAGTAATTCTTTAAATCAAGGTAAATATGACTGAACTTATCAAATTGTTTAAGAACAAAATCTTCATAATCTTTACTTCTCAATAATTTCATTTGAGAACTATGTTCCCTTATCCATTTGTGGAAAGCTGTACCGATTATATCAAAGTCTCCTGGTGAAGCGTTCTTCTTCCTCTCACGAATAGTTTCAGCGTATTGAGAACGAATCCAATTTTTAATAAAATCACTTTCTTCCTCTTTACCCAAACCTTTTAAATCTAGAATTCTTTTCTTCCAAAGATCATTAGCTTGTTGTCTTATTGAATCATTTTCTATTTTACTCAACAGATAACCTTTTAACATCTCAGTGGGGGTTAAACTTAATCCACGATCATTCATTGATACAAATATCTTATGAGCGTCCTGTTCAGTTTGAGCCACAATACGTATAAAGTCGACATTATCAATTAACCAGTCCTTAAACATTTCTATTGTGTTTTTTGGAAGGGTGTCATTCATTATAGCTTCAATGTCATAGAAACGATTGTAGATGTTTTTAATAGTTTCAGAATGTTTAGAAACGTCCATGTATTCCTTTTGTAAAAGGGCGTTCATGACATCAAATCTTTCCGGCATTTCAGGTACATGAATGTTGTAAGTCTTTGTACCAGCTTTTTTGGAATAAATCAGTTGAAGTACTTCAGCACGTTCCTCTTCATCTTCTAACTGATGATATAGATAGATTAATAATAGGGTTAATGAAGTTAATCGTTGTTGTCCGTCTATGATTGCGTTTTCCTCGTTAGTTAAAACAATTGAACCCATGAAGTAATGACCATAATCCAATACTTTTGATCTCTCGTCAGCTTCAGAATAAAATTCAAAAAACTCTTCCGTTAAATCAGATAGAAGTTCTTCAATTTGTTTTGTTTGCCACTGGTATTCTCTTTGGTAATAGTGAATTGTGTACTTAACACCAGTAAATAATTCTCTTATTGATTTAGGAGTTCCATCAATTTTCTTCATTTAATTCTATTTATTGAAATAACCTTCAAAGATAGCTAAAAAGGAAGTAAATATTGTTTTATAACATATCCATGGATAGTAATGAATTTTAAGAATGAACAACGCACAATAATCCCCCTTAGAGAATTGTCAAAAGACGTGAATATTAAACTTCATTGGACCAGTCCGTTTACACCCATATCCAACTTATATCAATACCATTTTTGTACCTATCGGTGAAACCTCAATCGTTATGTTCTCATATTATTTCAATGACACAATCTACTAACCGACTTCTGAACCATTAAGTAATAGAACCGCTTGGCTGATCCACGTTTTACCCTATGACGGACGTGAAGTACATCGAAATAATAATGTAATAAATGTAAAAAGTC